>JBIKHW010000258.1:0-5167 GCA_044361935.1 Limnohabitans sp.
GCACCTATCAACTGAACCTGGGATTCAGGATTGGTGTTGGTGGTTTCGCCATGGATGGCGACCCCGAAGGCAATCCTTTGCCCGGCGCGATGGTGGGCGTTGAGAGCGTGTCTTTGGCAAGGATTTCCGAAGGGATGAGTGCGCCTAACGCAGTAGATGCAGCGTTGGTTAATCCGCCTTCAAAATCCAAAGCAAAAGCACGCGTCAAGAAAGTCAACTGACTGTCAAGCCAGCTGCAGCGGCATAGCAGCAATGGCCCATGTCCCGGCGGCCCACTACCCGAACGCTACCGCAGCACTTGGGTGGCACCGCAGTGAAGGCCGCATCACTCAGACGGCGCAATCAAAGCCACCAGACCCATGCTCATGGCCTCCAGCTCGGGTTCGGGGAAACCGTGTTTGTCAAACAGCGCGTTCATGCCCGCAAAGGCCTGGTTCAAAAAACCCGGCAGCAGCGCCGGATCGATGAGCACCGCGCCACGGCCGGGAAACTCCACGCCGCAGCAGCACGAACCCAAAATCTTGATGCTGTCGTCCACCTGGTTCAAAAAGAAACCCCAGTAAGGCCACTGGGCGGCCAGCTGCTTGAGGAACTGGCGCACCTCGGGAATGTCCACCAGCTCACGCGGATCGTGGTTGTAGCCGTCCACCACCAGACTCATCTGCCCCCGGTAGAGCCAAGCGTCTTCACGCGTGGCGGTGAACACCTTGAGTGAATCCAGCACCGAAGCCAGATCTTGTTGCTCCACCTGCCGCCTGGAAATCAACAGGACAACAGGGTCGGTCACGCCTTTGCGCAGGTCAAGTCGGGGTGTGGTCATGGCGGTTATTTTGAATCCATTTAGAACAAGAGTTTCGAACTTTTTAAAGCACAACAACCATCCAGACGCCACAATGGACTTGGCCATAACCGCCCAGACAGGCCATTTACACCAGAAAACAGCACGCTCAGGCACAGACCACCCACAAGGAAGTCCACCATGTCACACACCGCCAAACTCTTCACCAGCGGCCGCAGCCAAGCGGTGCGGTTACCGGCCGCCTACCGCTTCGACACACCGGAGGTGTTCATCCGCCAAGACCCGGTCACAGGCGATGTCATCCTCTCGCGACGGCCCAACGACTGGAGCGGCTTTCTGGCCGCTGTAGAAAATGCGCAACTGCCCGAAGACTTTTTGAGCACCGCCGAGCGATTGACGCAAGGCTACACGGGCACGTCAGTTTCTGGTTGAAAACTGGGGTGCGTCATAGAGCCTGAACAACCCACCGTCACCCAGGCAAAGCCCTGGTACACAAAGCCCCGCCCCATTCGTAAGCTGAGCGCCTTTGCAACAAGGACGCGATATGGCCAAGCAAGCACAAACAGCCGATGCACCCGTTTACGGCATTCGGCCCCAAAAACCCGGCATGTATTTGGGCTTGTTTCATGGCCGCGACACACCCAACCAAATCATGAACGACTGGGGTTTTGATGGCCCCGCCCTTGGCCCGCTCCAACACGTTCACACCACCTACGCTTGCAGCGTGAATCTCCAGTTCACCTGCCCGAGCGACGCCCACTTGCTCACCGGCAACAACGACACGTTTTTGGAACTTCAAATGGACAGCGACCTGCTCTGCTTTGACGGCAAGCTCTATGGTGACTGGACGGTCTATGTGGTGACGCCCGAAGAATGCTTCAGGCCACCCGACACCTTCCGGCAAAACACCCGCCCCAACGATTTGCGCAGACAAGCCAAGCCGATCCCGTGGGACGAGGACAGCTAACATCTGCGGTCAGGGAGAACAACACATGCCACGATCCACCAACTGGACGCGCAACGAAACATTGGCGGCGTTTCACATTTACCTGCAACTGCCGTTTGGCCAGCTGCACCGCAACCAACCGCGCATCGTGCAGTTGTCGCAGTGGATTGGGCGCACCGCCAGCGCTGTGGCCATGAAGCTGGTCAATTTGGCCAGCCTCGACCCTCAAATTGTGGCCAGTGGCCGACGCGGCATGGGCAATGCGTCCAAGCTGGACCAACAAATTTGGAACGAGTTTTTGGCGGCCAACGACCCCGTGGTGACCGAAGCGGCCACGGCGTTCGGCCACTATGCAGAACAAAACGGCCTGCCGCCCTTTGTGGACGTGCTGGACGAAGTGCCCGAGATTGCAGAAGGCAAAACCACCACGGCCATCGTGCAGGTGCGCGTCAACCAAGCCCGGTTTCGACGCGCCATCTTGGCCAGCTACAACGCCACCTGCTGCATGAGCGGCCTGCGCGTGCCCAAGCTGCTGGTGGCCAGCCACATCGTGCCGTGGAGCATGGACACCCAAAACCGCCTGAACCCCAGCAACGGCCTGTGCCTGTCGGCCCTGCACGACCGGGCCTATGACCAAGGGCTGATCACGGTGTTACCGGACTTCACCATCCGCGTGGGCGAAGCGCTGCGCCACGCCGAATTGGACCCGTTTGCACAAACCAGCTTGGCGCAATGCCAAGGGCAAGCGATTCGCCTGCCTGAACGCTTTCGGCCTGCGCCTGCGTTTTTGGAGGCGCATGCGCGGAGGTTTGGGTTTTTGTGAAGGTCCGTATTGATTTACTGCTATGCAGATACTGGCCAACGACCCACACCGCGCTGTATGGCCGTCACTTCAATCGCATTACACATCTGCCCGTAAAGTGAGTTTTGCCAATTGACCGTCGGCAGCACCAGCAAAGTCTCGGCTTCTTTGTCAAAACGCTGACAGTTTTTGCTACGCAGCAATTCCCAGTAGCTCACGATGCAGTCCTTCCGCGATCGCAAAATTTCTGCCGATGGCAACTTATTGCTCTTTTTGCTATTCGCACTCTTGGATGCAGGCAGCAAATTCCAAACATCATTGTTTCGCCAGAGATCGAACGGAATAACGTGGTCCACGTCAAAATTCTCCCGCAGAGTGGCGCCGGTCCAGACACATTCCAACCGATCCAACCCAGAATACAGCCTGCGAGCATCACTGGTGCTTCGCAGGTCCTCCTTAACCAGGAGCAGGCTGACGACAGTGGACACTTCGATGCCATCCCCCAACTTAGCCGTCTTTTCAGCCCATTGCAGGATGACAGCCTGACTGACCCAATAACCCAAGTGGCTTAGTTCAATCCACAAGTCGTTTGGGATGAGGATCGACCGTGTTTTTGCGTCATAGCTAAATACCCGTCCAGAGATTAGCGCCCCACCGGCAAAGACCACGGGACCTTTGATGATTGCGTCTTCAATGTCCGCCATTAGAGCGCTCAGCAGCCTTTTAGTTTCGTGTGTGAGCAGCCCCTTGTTTCGCTCAATCCTAAAACCACTGTAGCCGCCCGCATTGGCATAGCGATGAACCAGCGCTTGCAGATGTTTGCGGAACTTAATGGGCTTGCCCGCATCGGGCCGCTCCCCATTCAGTTGGGGAATGAAGGTGCTGGATTCAATCAAAGGCCAGTAATACTGCAACCATTTCTCGGAGACATATCTAACCGGTAACCCGACTTTTCCGTCCACCAACCAAGTTACTGTGTTGGGACTTTGGGTAGCAATTTCAGCCAGCGCTCTAAACAGTGCAAACTTGTAGGTAGCACTCTTCTTGTCGTGGTTCAACACTCCCTCAATTTGGTCGATAGGTCGGGTGTTGGCTCCAGTATTAAGCTGGAACAGTAAGGACACCCATTCGATACCCTGACGGCTCATGGCATCTGAGTTGTCCCATTGGTCTATCAGGCTGAAGCCCAAGCGCTCAAAAATGAGCCGTAAATAACCTGGGTGATAAGTTTTGAATAGTCGGCCATTCGCATCACGGTCACCTGCCCCTGTGTCTGAGCGTTGACTAGGCACTGAAATTAAAAGACGCCCATTAACCCTCAAGCATCGCTTGATAGCAAGGGCGGCATTAAAAAGCTCAGTGGACTCGATATGCATTAACACCGCGCTGCACAGGACACCATCAAAGTTGCCTTCAAAAGGTACTTGAAAATCAGGCAGCAGTCCTTGAGTAACCCGCCCATTGAGTTCTGGGTGGTAATGCTGAGCCAGCTGTACAAATTCAGGGGTACCGTCCAGCCCAAAGGGCTGGAATCCCTGACGACCTAATTCAGCCAAGTCGCGCCCTGAGCCACAGCCAATGTCCAAGATTCGCCCACTTGGTGCGAAAGCGCTGGAGAACCGGCTGGCTAATGAGCTAGGAGCCGCTTCATAACGCTCTGCCACATCCTTGGCATGTTTGGAATAGTAATCAAGTGTCGAAGAATCCATAGTGATGATTATGGAACCACAGGCAGACAATTCGAGAGCGTCCTCGAGCACTTATCTGCGCGTACTGGAACTAGTTCAGATTGAACGATTATTTGTTTCTGGAGTTGATCACGCCCAGTCGGGCAGGCTCGATCACTGGCAACGTGGTGGCCATCGAAGGGCAAGACGACAGCGGCGACAACCAATACCTGCTGCGGGTGGTCACCAAGGGCCGTGATGGCCAATACATTCTGAAAGCCAACAACCCCAACTACGACGACCTGACGGCCACCGACGACATGCGCACGCTGGCTCGCCTGCGCAACATCATCGACCCACTGGATCTGGCGCTCGGTGAGTCTTTCATGCGCGAAGACATTCCGGCGCTGTTTGGCGTGGCCTACAACCCCGGCAATTGGAATGTCGGCCATGTGGTGCTGGCCCAGAAAAAGGCGCACATCCTGCTGGTCACGCTCAACAAACAAGGCCGGGCTGACGAGCACAAGTACATGGACCACTGGATCGACGACACGCACTTTCACTGGCAAAGCCAAAACGCCACCGATTCGACCAGCAAACGCGGCGACGACATCATCCGTCACGCCGCTTTAGGCATCGACATCCACCTCTTTGTGCGTGACGCCAAGTTGGCCGCTGGCAAGGCGGCACCCTTTACGTACCACGGCCGGGTGCGCTACCAGTCGCACCAGGGCAGCAGGCCCATGAGCATTGTGTTTGGGCTGACCGCCTAGTACGCTTGAAATTCGTTGCTATCGCGGCTGATCAATTGCATCAGTTTGGGGTGGATGAAGAGCTTTTCTTTCCCATAGGTCATCTCGCGCAGCACGCCCAAGGCCACGAGCTCTTTCAAATACCGCGATGCAGCTTGCCGTTGCCCGATCTGCTTGTCCACGAGGTTGCCAATTCGGCAG
>JBIKHW010000259.1:0-5083 GCA_044361935.1 Limnohabitans sp.
AACCGTTCTCTTCATGAAAAACCATGGCGTAATGACGGTGGGTGACACCGTGGCGCAAGCCTACCGCAGGTTGTACAAACTCGAAAAAGCTTGCCGCACGCAAGTGTTGGCCATGGGAACGGGCCAACCCCTGAACGTGCTGACCGAATCGGTGATCCAGCGCATCAAAAACCCCAGCCCCCAAGACCGCCACCCCCGCAGCGAACGCGAGCGCCTCTTTTTTGAGGCCATGATGCGGGTGATCGACCGGGTGAACCCGGGTTATGCCGATTGAGCCTGGCAGCGGCTTTTGAAATCAACAGGCCCGATCAAACGCCGGGCAGCGTGCGCATGCGCTCACGCCATAAGGTGAACAAACCCGCGCCGACCACAAACAATGCGCCCCACCAAACATGGGACCCTGGCCACTCCTGCCAAAACACCCAACCGAACAAGGCCGCAAAAAGCAGTTCGCTGTAATGGAAAGGCGCGACCACACCCACTGGTGCCAGCCGCAAGGCCCGAAAGGTGCACCGCTGGCCCAGCAACACCAAAACGGCCATGCAAGCGATGACCGGCCACATGCCCTGGGCGACCTCCAAGGGCACAAAGAACAAGCCCACCGCACCGGCCAGGCCCATGATCAGGTTCTGCCAGACCAACATCGCCAAATCGCTCTCGGTGGGCGAAAGCCAGCGCACACAGGTCATCGACGCGGCATAAAAGAATGCCGCCACCAAAGCCAGCCCGGCCCCCAGACCCAGCTCTCCGTCCATCGCCTGCGGGCCGACAATCAGGCTCACACCCACAAAGCCTGCCAACAACGCGCCCCAGCGGTGCGCCCCCACGCGCTCTTGGAGCAAGGGCACTGACAAGAGCGTCATGAACAGCGGTGCGGCAAAACTGATGGCGATCACCGTCGCCAGCGGCAACAATCGCAAGCTCTCAAAAAAAGCCAGCATGGAACACACCGCCAACAAGCCACGCAGCAAGTGCGCTCCCGCCCGGCGCGTGCGCAAAGCCGACCAGCCCCCGCTGCGCAGCACAAAAGGCAGCAGCAAAGCCAGCACGATGGCCGAGCGCGCTGCAATCAACACGGGAATCGACAAATGCGACACCGCATGTTTGGACAAAGCGTCCATGACCGACAGCAAAAACACCCCCGCCACCATCCAAGCGATGCCTTGCAGCGGATGATCGGCTCGCACGGGGGTAGCAGGTGGGTGAGTCATGGGTTCAGGTGAATGGGGTGCCACAAAGTCAGAAAAACCGCGCCCATTGATAAAAGGAAGCGTGGCACTCAGCCCAATTTACAGCATCTGCTGCGCTCAGGCAGTCACC
This sequence comes from Limnohabitans sp., assembly GCA_044361935.1. Classification (GTDB taxonomy): domain Bacteria; phylum Pseudomonadota; class Gammaproteobacteria; order Burkholderiales; family Burkholderiaceae_C; genus Limnohabitans_A. The sequence continues at coordinate 1,321 of JBIKHW010000259.1, forward strand.
TGTACAAAACGCATGCACACAAACGTGAGGGTTTAGCGGCTGGATTCGAGGCCCATTCGACGTGACCTTGGCTGCCGTCATAGGGCCGGCCGTCCAACATCTTGGTGGCGTCCCCCTAAAATCGCGGCATGGCTACAAGCTCCAACACCCCCCCCCACCCTGCCCCCACGCATTCGATTTTGAGCTTTGCAGGTGCCTTGTGGCGCGTGCGCCGACCCAAGCCTTTTGTGTTGGTCATTGAAGGCGAAGTGGGCCAAGAAAACACCAGCCCCAGCGACTACCTGCACGAGCAACTCCTTTTGCCCGAATGGCGCGAGGCCTTTTACCAATTGGTCGATGCCACGGGCCTGGTGGTCTGCCTGAACGTGCACACCCAGCAACCCAGCTACCGCGACGTGCGCGGGCGCTCCAGCAAAGGGCGCCTGAGCCAAGGCGAGTATTACCACCACGACGGCTGCACCGGCCCTGTGAAGCCGCGCTTTGTGGAAATTCGCTGCCCCATCCAGCCCCAAACCCGCGGCGTGGCCACGGCCGTTGCACCGCACCGCGACGTGGTCAAAGCCATGGTGCAAGTGCTGCCCACCGAACTGGCGGCTACGTCGGCGCTGGCCACACAAGACATGCGCCCCGAAGCCTTGGACCAGATGGACGACGCAGCGCTCGACCACTTGCAAGGCCTCATCACGCGCACCGTGCGCAAAAAGCTCAATGCCGAAGGTGCACGTAGCTACTTCCGTCAGGTGGACGCTGCGGCCAACGCCTACTTTGAACCGTGGGCTTTGGGCGAGAGCCGCTTCATTGCCAACGCCAACAGCCGGCTAACCATGCAACACCGCCGCGCCTACCAAGCCCCACACACGGGAGGTGTGGCCAATGGCCATTTGGTCAAGCGCTGGACGAATGAAGAGCTGCTGCTGCCCGGCCAGGTGGTGGACCCAGCCTTGATTGCTGCGCTGTGCAGCGAAGAAGGTGATGAAGCCGAAGCCGCTGAGGGGTGCTACCTCGGGGCGCATTGATGGTCTCGGGGTGCGGGCGTTAGACCTCACGAGCCACGCCTTTGGACTTTTCAAAGTTGCTCAGCGCACCCATTCTATGCACGACGACCGTCAACGCCATCAAAGAACCATCAGTTCTGGCAAGGGAGGCACATCGCAGAAGCCAACGAACAAGAAACCCACGAATCTGCCGCAATGGCCGACGTTTCAACGGGCATTCACTGTCAGGCTTTTCATCCGCCCATCCTGTGCCATAGTGGCTTTGATGCCGTTGAAATTCAAGGCATCCGTTGGCGGATGCTGGTCAACCAAGTTCTTGAAAGTTGTCTGTGGAAATAACGTTGTTGTGGGTGTTGTGTGTCATTTTGATGGTGCTGGGCTTGGCCGGCACGGTGCTGCCTGTGCTGCCGGGCACCTTGCTGGTGTGGGCTGGAATCTTGCTGGGGGCATGGATTGACGACTTTACCCGGATCAGCATGATCACGATGGCGGTGATCACCGTGCTGGCGGTGTTGGCCTGGGCCTTGGATTACGCAGCGGGATGGATGGGCGCGCAAAGAGCGGGGGCTAGCAAACAGGCCCTGGTTGGCGCAGCTGTGGGCACCGTGCTGGGTCTGTTCATGGGCCTCGTGGGCGTTCTGTTCATGCCCCTCGTGGGTGCAGCACTGGGCGAGTACCTGGCTCGCAAAGACCACGGCAGAGCGGCCAAAGTCGGCGTGGCCACTTGGATAGGCATCGTGGTGGGCTTGGTCGCCAAAGTGGTGATTTCTTTCATGATGGTGGGAATTTTTATCGCCGCTTTACTGATCTGATGCCCATGTCCATTTTTGAACGCTTGGCCGCCTGGATTCCCGGGCACTGGGAAAAGGTCATCATCACCGCTGTGTTGATTGGCATGGCCTTCTTGGTGTCGAACCTTTGGACACGCTACCTCGCTCGCATTGAGATCTCGGCCGAAAAGCGCCGCATGCAACTGGTGTGGGTGCGCAACGTGATCTGGTTTGTGGCCATGCTCATCATCGTGTCAGTCTGGGCGTCCACCATTGCAGGCTTTGCGCTGTCGTTGGCTGCGGTGGCGGGTGCCATTCTGATTGTCAGCAAAGAGCTTGTGATGTGCATACACGGCTACTTTTATGCCACCCTCGTGCAGCCTTACAAGATTGGGGACGTGATCGAATTCAACCAACTGCGCGGACGGGTGGTGGATATCGACATGTTTGCCACCACGCTGGTGGAGCTGGACAAGGCAGGCCAACGCACTGGCAAAGTGGTCGAGTTTCCCAATGGGTTGCTGCTGAACCATCCGCTGGTCAACGCTTCCCCCAACGGAGCCTTTGCGCTGCATGCCATCCGGATTCCGATGCCCCAAAGCTTTTCTCGTGACCTCGACAGCATCGAAGCGGCCGCCTTGGCCGCTGCCGACCAAGCCACCTCTGCTTGGCAAGAAGAGGCCATGACCCACTTTCGCAAGGCATCAGAAGAAAATTTCATTGCCCTGCCCTCCGGTAAAACCAAGGTGTCGTGGGACTTTTCAGACCACGAGCACCTGGTGCTGGTGATTCGGGTGGCCTGCCCGATCGAACAGCGCGCAAAGGTGGAACAAGCAGTGTTTCGCGACACCTGGCGGGCGCTTTCACCTGAGCCACCCACTTTGTCAGCAAACCGTTGAGCCAGCTGACAGCCGTGACCGCCTGAACCACCCACAGTCGCCGCGCGAGTCCGTCCACGCGCCAGGTGAACGGCAGGTGAATGTAGCCGCCCAGCACCAGATCTGCCCCGGCCTCTGCCCAAAACTGTGTGGCAGCCTCATGGCCACGCAGCAGGTTAGCTCGTTCGCCAGCTGGGGAGCTTGTCGAGAACCCGAGTGTCGATAGGCCAGCGCATGCGCGCCACCTCGCCTTCAAACGCGACCATATCCTCCTTACGGGTGCTGCGCCTTCGGGATGGTCTGATGTTGCTGGCGGGTTTTTTGGCCACAATTGTGGCGGTGGCTTCGCGGATGTTGCTGTTGTGGGGAGGTGCCCAAGTATTCCAGCATGTGCTCTGGCTGATTTGAGTCTTTGAAGACCTCGCCAAGGATTCAACAGCGGCCGACATTGAGACCATTTATTTGCGTTGAATCGGACACACCTCAGTAGGCTCAGCCATATTTCAGCGCGGTCGCCTTGCCCCAAAACACGCGGTACATGAACACCGTGTAAGTGATGATTACCGGTAGCGTAATGGCCACACCGACAAAAATCACGTTGAGCGATGCCGTGCTGATGGCGGCTTCCCACACCGTCATGCGACCGATCACAATGTCAGGGAAGATGCTGTAGGCCAAGCCGAAGAAGGCCAGCACAAAAATCAGCACAGTATTTGCGAAAACCAGCCATCCATAGCCCGAATTGACCAGGTAGGGTCGAGTGAGTACCCAGCGCATGGCAAAGAAAGCCAGGGCGCACATGAGGGGCACTGGCAGCAAAGCAAACACCTGGGGCACACCAAACCATTTCTCCAGCACACCTGTTTTCACAAGCGGCGTAGCCGCCGATATGGACAACAAGGCACCCGCCATAGGCCACAGCACAAGCCGCGCCCAACGCACCGCTTTTTGTTGCAGATCGCTTTCGGTTTTCATGATCAACCAACCGGAACCCAACAGCACATAAGCGGCGGGCAAGGTGATGGCGATACCCAGGCTAAATGCCCAGCCCAGCGGTCCGCTGGCAAAGCCGGTGATATAGCTGCCGAGCATCCAACCCTGCGATGCACTGGCCATGAGC
>JBIKHW010000260.1:0-5080 GCA_044361935.1 Limnohabitans sp.
CAAAGCAAGTGGATCACCGGCACCGAAGCCCGCACCGACGGCCATGCCTGGCGCGCCCGGGCCTGCGCCATCCTGACCGGCATCGGCACCGTGCTCGAAGACGACCCATTGCTCAATGTGCGCGGCATGGACACCCCGCGCCAGCCGCACTTGGTGGTAGTGGACAGCCGCCTGGACATGCCCCTGAACGCCAAGCTGCTGGACACGCAAGGCACTGGCTTTCAGGCCCGGCACATCTGTATTTACGCTGCGCTCGACCCTGCCAACGCGTCACAAGCCGAGAAACGCGCCGCCCTGAGCGCACGCGGCGTCACCGTGATCGACATGCCCGGATCCGGCGGCAAGGTCGATCTGGCCGCCATGCTGCGCGATCTGGCCCGTCGCGAGATCAACGAGCTGCATGTGGAAGCCGGCCACAAGCTCAACGGCTCCTTCATCCGCGAAGGCCTGGTGGACGAGTATTTGGTCTATCTGGCCCCCCAGCTGCTGGGTCCTGGCCAAGGCATGGCCAATTTGCCGGTGCTGACGGCGCTGAGCGACTCGGTGCAACTGGGCTTTCACGCGGTGGACCGCATCGGCCCGGACTTGCGACTGCTGCTGCGCAAAAGAGCGCCATGACGGACCTGAAGGCGCCGACCTACAGATACCGCCACGCCGGTCGACAGCTTTAGCTACGACAGGCCCCAATACTGCAGGTCGGCAGCTTCAGCTTCGACATCACGAAAACAGCCCCAAAGCCTTTTAAAAGATCAAGGTCTTCACACCCGTCGATGTGCCCAGCAAACACACTTGGGCTTTTTGCAGGGCAAAAACCCCCACCGTCACCACACCCGGCCACTGGCTGACAGTATTCTCAAACGCCACCGGGTCGGTGATCTTCAGGCCCTTCACATCGACGATGTGCTGGCCGTTGTCGGTCACCAAGGGTTGGCCGTCTTTGAGGCGCACAGCAGCTGTGCCGCCCATCGCCGCGAACTGGCGCATCACGCGGGCCGTGGCCATGGGAATGACTTCCACGGGCAAAGGAAAAGCACCCAGCGCATCCACCAACTTGCTCTCGTCGGCAATGCAGACAAATTGTTGGCTCTGGGCCGCCACGATTTTTTCGCGGGTGAGCGCCGCACCGCCGCCCTTGACCATGTGGCCCTGATGGTCGATCTCGTCTGCACCATCGATGTAAACCGACAGGCTCTCGACCTCGTTGCTGTCAAACACCGGAATGCCCAAGGCCTTCAGACGCACGGTGGAAGCTTCAGAGCTGGACACCGCACCTTTGATCTGATCCTTCATGGTGGCCAGCGCGTCGATGAATTTGTTCACCGTGGAACCGGTGCCCACGCCAACGATTTCGCCGGGAACAACGTATTTCAGGGCGGCTTGGCCCACCAGGGCTTTGAGTTCGTCTTGGGTCATGAAAGGGGCTCGGTTGGAAAGTCAAAAAGGCGGGCCGGGGTTTGCGACAATCGGAGCAACCGATCTCTCCCAACACGCCTTTGCACAGCCCGGAATTATCCAATGTCCTTGATCCCTTACGCCTTCGCCCGCCCCTTTTTGTTCAAGATGGACCCCGAGGCCGCCCACGACCTGACCATTGAAGGCCTGGCCCGTACCCAAAACACACCTCTGGACTGCGCTTACCGCCAGCCCTTTGTGGCCCAACCCATCACACTGGCGGGCTTGCATTTTCCCAACCGCGTCGGTATGGCTGCGGGCCTCGACAAAAACGCCCGCTGCATCGACGGCCTGGGCGCCATGGGTTTTGGCTTTGTCGAAGTGGGCACCGTCACGCCCAAGGCGCAACCGGGCAACCCCAAACCCCGCATGTTCCGCCTGCCCGAGGCGCAAGCCCTGATCAACCGCCTGGGTTTCAACAACGACGGGCTGGATGCCTTCATTGCCAACGTCAAGCGCTCCAAATTCCGCCAGCAAGGACGCCTGCTGGGCCTGAACATCGGCAAGAACGCTGCCACGCCCATTGAAAACGCCACCGATGATTATTTGATCGCGCTGGCAGGCGTCTACCCGCATGCCGACTATGTGACGGTGAACATCTCCAGCCCCAACACCAAGAACCTGCGCGCCCTGCAAAGCGACGAAGCGCTGGACGGCCTTCTGGGCGCCCTGGTGGCGCGGCGCGAAGAGCTGGCCGCAGAACACGGCCGCCGCGTGCCCATGTTCCTCAAAATCGCCCCCGATCTGGACGAAACGCAAGTGGGCGTGATCGCCGCCACCCTGCAAAAACACGGCATGGACGGCGTCATCGCCACCAACACCACGCTGGCCCGAGACGCCGTGAGCGGCCTGCCCCATGCCGAAGAAATGGGCGGCCTGTCCGGCTCGCCCGTGCTTGAAGGGAGCAACCGCGTGATCCGCGGTCTTCGCGCCGCCTTGGGCAAAGACTTCCCCATCGTCGGCGTGGGCGGCATCCTGAGCGGACACGACGCGATTTCAAAAATCGAATCGGGCGCTGACCTGGTGCAGATTTACACCGGCCTCATCTACAAAGGCCCAGCGCTGGTGACGGAAGTAGCCAGTGCGCTGCAGCAAATGAAGCGCTGAAAGAGAAAACGGCATGCCCCACCGGTTCATGCCATTCGCGCATCAGAGTTCCTTCGAATAAATGATGAAACCTGTATGGCTGGCCACTTTGTCATACAAGGCTCGGCCAGATGAATTGCCGATCTGCGTTGTCCAATAAACCCGCGAACTGCCCTCAGCGCGTGCAGCCGTATAAACGGCCTCAATGAGTTGCTGTGCAATTCGCTGGCCTCTGTGGCTGGGCGCCGTGAACAAATCCTGCAAATAGCAAACATCATGCAGCCGGGTTGTGCTGCGGTGAAAAAGGCAGTGCACCAAGGCCACCACCGTGTCGCCATCCACAGCCACAATGGCGTGAACCGGCTCTTGATCACTGAAAAACCGTGCCCAAGTGGCATCGGTGATCTTCTCTGCCAATGCTGTCTGGCCCTCCCGCCCATAAAAAGCGTTGTACCCATCCCAAAGTGATCGCCATTGGGCATAGTCTTCGCGCTGAATGGGGCGGATGATGATGTCCTCGCGCATGCTTTTTCAGTCCTTGAAATACACCAGCTGGTGCGTGCTCGCCAGTAGCTGGCCTTCAGGGCTCCAAAGCTCGCCCGTTTGGTCAAAGTAGCCGTGACGGTAATTCAGCGCCTTGGCCACGCCCAGCACATGGCGCGTGCCCACTTGTGCCAGCAAGGCGCTGTCGGCGTGGAAATAGGTGGTGAGTGACACCGTACCGATCATCGCCCGGCGACGGCGGCGGATGTAAATGCGCGGAAAAAAGCTGTCGCTGATGGCTGCCAAAGAGGCAAAGTCCAACGCACGCTCGGGCTCGTCACGCACCCACAAGGTGGATCGCGAGTGGGTTTGTTCTTGCTCGTCAAAGGCCGAGGGGAAAGCGCCTTCGACAAAGCGCATGTCGTAGCGCTGCGGCCAGGCGGGCATGCCCTTCACTGGCATGCGGGGCACATCGTCGGGCGCAGGCAGGTTGGCGGGCATCACTGCTTCCACGTCCGACCAAGTCTCGCGCCGCACCGCAAACACAGCCGTGGCGGTGGCCACCACGCCTTCAGTCTGGTGCGCTTCGATGATCCAGTGCTGGGTGGAGCGGTTGGTGCGCACGGGCCGCGCCACAAAGCGGATCTCGCCATCGGCCACCGGGGCGGCAAAGTTGACCGTCAGCGCCACCGGCTCGCCCAATCGATCAGGGTGAAGCATGGCCGACTGCAGCAACTGCGCCGAGGTGGTGCCGCCAAAGGGCCCCACCATATTGGCATAGGCCGGGTGGGTTGCGCCTGTGAATTCGTGGGGCGCGTTAGGGAGTGCACAGGCGCGCAGGTCTATGGCTTCGTCGAAAGGATGCATGTGAGAGATGATAGATGCGCCTGGTTGCCCTGCGCTGTCTCACAAGCGATCAATTGCGGGCTAGAAGTCGCTGGGGACATTCAAGTGCCTTGGCTCAGACACCTCGCACGCCGGCGGATTCGGCGACAATAGGCCACAAAACGGCTCGCACGGCGCTGCAGCCACTTCACCCAGAATGGCCCCGCACCACGCCACCTGCCCACCCTGGATGGCAAGTGATGAATCAACAACAACAGCACCGTGTAGAGCATCAGTTTGCCGATGAACACCATCGTACCGATCGACTGCGGCGACACGCCACTCAAGGCAAACAATGCAATGGCGGAACGAGGGGAGTCTGGAAAGACCGAGAAAAACACCATGCTGACAGGTCCTGAGTCTCGCAGCATGGCCAAAACTTGCGGCCCTTGTGACCCCATCAGCTTTTGGCTCAACGATTCGGCAGATTCCGTCAGCGTCCCCATGCCCAAGGCCAATAAAAAAGCACCCAAAGCAGAAGCCAGGGCAAAGGCCACCACAATGACTTTGCCCTTTTGCGGCTGAAGAACACACAAGGCAAGGACAAACATTTCCGCGGGCAACATGGGGAGAAATCCATCGCAAACCGAAAAAACCGCCAGCAAAAAGATGGTTTTCGGCTCTGAGCCATGGCGCAAAAGCGCCGTTTCTACCCGTTGAAACAACCGCTGAAATAATGAGGGCGAAGAGTGCATGAAGGACTGGCGTTTGATCCGGATGGCCTCAGGCCAGCCGAGCACAGACTTCATCGGCAATGGCCAACGAGCTGGTCAGCCCCGGCGACTCGATGCCCAGCAGATTCACCAGGCCCGGCACGCCGTGCTCGGCTGGGCCCTGGATCATGAAGTCAGCCGCTGCTTCGTGCGGCGCGTTGATCTTGGGGCGCATGCCCGCATAACCCGCCTGCAAAGCGCCATCGGCCAATCCTGGCCAGTATTTGCGGACCTCGGCATAAAAGGCATCGCCCCGGCGCGGGTCGACCTGCAGGTCGGCGGGGTCATCGACCCATTGCACGTCCGGGCCGAACTTAGCTTGCCCACCCAGATCAAGCGTGAGGTGCACGCCCAAACCGGCTTTTTCGGGCACGGGGTAGATCAGGCGGGAGAACGGGGCCTTGCCCGCCAAGGCGAAGTAGTTGCCTTTGGCAAAGTACGCCCTTGGAAACGATTGCGCC
>JBIKHW010000032.1:0-16286 GCA_044361935.1 Limnohabitans sp.
CCCACCCAGCAAGCTGCCCAGCACGCCGCGCACGATTTCCCGGCCAATGGCCGAGCCCGCAGTGCGTACCGCACTTTTGACCACCATTTGCGCCACACCTTCGCGCTGTCCACCACGCGGGCCGGTGCTGCCAAACAGCATGTCGCTCAAGCCGCCCATCAGCCCACCGCCAGTGGCCTCGGCCGCAGCCGGTGCCTGACCTGGCAAGGGGTTGGCAGCACCGGCTTGGCCGGACACCGCGGCCTGGCCTTTGATGCGTTCATAAGCCGATTCCCGGTCCTGGGCTTGTTCGTACACCCCGGCCACCAAGGAGCCCTGTACCAGCGCCTGGCGCTGCTCGGGGGTGATGGGCCCAAGCTGGCTGCCCGGCGGCAGCACAAACACCCGCTCGGTCTCACAGGGGCGGCCTTTGGCGTCCAGAAAGCTCACCAAGGCCTCGCCCACGGCCAGCTCGGTGATGGCCGCTTCGATGTCCAGTCCCGCCTTGGGGCGCATGGTTTGCGCGGTCGATTTCACGGCCTTCTGATCGCGCGGCGTGTAGGCGCGCAGGGCGTGTTGCACCCGGTTGCCCAACTGGCCCAGCACGCTGTCGGGGATGTCCAGCGGGTTTTGCGTGACGAAGTACACCCCCACGCCTTTGGAGCGAACCAGGCGCACCACCAACTCGATGCGCTCGACCAGGACCGCTGGCGCGTCCTTGAACAGCAGGTGGGCCTCGTCAAAAAAGAAGACCAGCTTGGGTTTGACCGGGTCGCCGATTTCTGGCAGCACCTCGAACAACTCCGACAGCATCCACAGCAAGAAGGTGGCGTAAAGGCGTGGCGAATTCATCAGCTTGTCGGCTGCCAGGATGTTCACCACCCCCTGGCCCTGCGCGTCGGTCTGCATGAAGTCTTCGATGTTGAGCATGGGCTCGCCAAAGAACTTGTCACCACCCTGGGTCTCGATTTGCACCAAGCCGCGCTGGATGGCCCCGATGCTGGCGGCGCTGATGTTGCCGTACTCGGTGGTGAACTGTTTGGCGTTGTCTCCCACGTACTGCAGCATGGCCCGCAGGTCTTTCATGTCCAGCAGCAGCAAGCCGTTGTCGTCGGCGATCTTGAACACCAGGTTGAGCACCCCGGCTTGTGTGTCGTTCAGGCCCAGCATGCGTGTGAGCAGCAATGGGCCCATGTCGGAGATGGTCGCGCGTACCGGGTGGCCTTGCTCGCCGAACACGTCCCACAAGGTGGTGGGGCAGGCCAGGGGTTCAGGCAGCGCAAGTCCACGGTCTTTCAGGATGGCAGCCAGCTTCTCGCCGATTTTGCCCGTTTGGCTGACACCGGTCAGGTCACCTTTGACGTCGGCCATGAAGACCGGCACGCCGATCCGCGAAAAGCTTTCGGCCAGGGTTTGCAAGGTCACGGTTTTGCCGGTGCCGGTGGCCCCTGTGATCAAACCATGCCGGTTCGCGAGACTTGGCAGCAGGTGACACTGCGCTTTTGTATTTTGAGCAATCAACATGGGATCAGCCATCGAAAGTTTCCTTGCCGAAGTGAAAAGTAAAATCCAGCCTATAGGTTAAATCAACATTCAAGGAATTCCCGATGGCTGGCCACAGTAAATGGGCAAATATTCAGCACCGCAAGGGCAGGCAAGACGAAAAAAGGCAACGTATTTGGACCCGCGTGGTGCGTGAAATCATGGTTGCAGCCCGCACGGGCGGTGGTGATGTCAGCGCCAATCCGCGTTTGCGGCTGGCCATCGAAAAAGCCAAAGCGGCCAACATGCCAGCAGACACCATCAAGCGCAACGTGGACAAAGCCACGGGCAACCTCGAAGGCGTGAGCTACGAAGAAATCCGTTACGAAGGCTACGGCATTGGCGGCGCGGCCATCATTGTCGACACGATGACGGACAACCGGGTGCGCACCGTGGCCGAAATGCGCCATGCGCTCAGCAAACACGGTGGCAATCTGGGCACCGAAGGCTCGGTGGCGTTTCAATTCAAGCACTGCGGCCAACTGATTTTTGCTCCCGGCACTTCCGAGGACCGCGTCATGGAGGTGGCGCTGGAAGCGGGTGCCGAAGACGTGCTCACCGACCCGGAGGGCGCGATCGAGGTGTTGACCACACCCGCAGATTTTGAAGCCGTGAAAAATGCGCTGGAAGCGGCTGGACTTGTGGCCGAGATGGCCGAGGTCACTTGGCGTGCCGAAAATTCTGTGTCCTTGTCGGGTGACGAAGCGACGAAAATGCAAAAATTATTGGATATATTGGAAGACTTGGACGATGTGCAAAACGTTTTCCACAACGCCGAGTTTGAAGATTAAGGAAGTTGGATGAAAGTATTGGTAGTCGGCAGTGGTGGCCGCGAGCACGCCATGGCGTGGAAACTGGCGCAGTCGTCCAGAGTGCAGCAGGTTTATGTGGCCCCCGGAAACGGCGGCACGGCCAAAGACAAAAACCTGGTCAATGTGCCCATCACCGATTTGGTGGCCTTGAGGCAGTGGGCCCAAGCCAATGGCATCGGCCTGACCTTGGTCGGCCCGGAAGCCCCCTTGGCTGCAGGCATTGTGGACGATTTCCGGGCCCATGGTTTGCGCATTTTTGGCCCCACTCAAGCGGCTGCCCAGTTGGAAAGCTCCAAGGCCTTTTCCAAAGCTTTCATGCAGCGCCACGGCATTCCCACGGCTGCATTTGAAACCTTCACCGAAGCGGCACAAGCCCACGCCTATGTAGACCGCCAAGGCGCCCCCATTGTGGTCAAGGCCGACGGCCTGGCGGCAGGTAAAGGGGTGGTGGTGGCCATGACGCTGGCCGAAGCCCACGAGGCGATCGACTTTATGCTGCTGGACAACACCCTCGGTGTAGCCCACAACGCGGGCGGTGCACGGGTGGTGATTGAGGAGTTTTTGCAAGGCGAAGAAGCCAGCTTCATGGTGCTGTGTGACGGCAAGAACGTGGCGGCCTTGGCCACCAGCCAGGACCACAAACGCTTGCAAGACGGCGACGAGGGGCCCAACACCGGGGGCATGGGCGCTTATTCGCCTGCGCCCGTGGTGACGGCCGAGGTGCACGCCCGCGCCATGCGCGAGGTCATCTTGCCGACCATTCGGGGCATGGAAAAAGACGGCATCACCTACACCGGTTTTTTGTATGCGGGCCTGATGATTGACCCACAGGGCCGCATCAAAACCCTGGAATTCAATTGCCGCATGGGCGACCCCGAAACTCAGCCCATTTTGATGCGCCTGAAGTCGGACTTGCTGGACGTTTTGTTGGCGGCCACCTCCGAAGGTTTGGGTCAATTGGAGATGGAGTGGGACCGCCGTGTGGGGCTGGGTGTGGTCATGGCTGCGGCTGGATACCCACTCAATCCACGCAAGGGCGATCTCATTAATGGCCTGCCCAAGGATCAAGGCGATGCCATGGTGTTCCATGCGGGCACCACCGAAAAAGAGGGCCAAATCCTGACGTCAGGAGGTCGTGTACTGTGCGTCACGGCACTGGCCGATTCGGTCAAGCAGGCGCAGCAAAAGGCTTATCAAGCCGCCAGTCCCATTGCCTTTAACGGCATGCAAATGCGCCGGGACATTGGCTACCGTGCCATCAAAAACTGAAGGAACAGTTTTCTTCATGAGTTCTGTGATCCGCCATCCTGTGACATTCAAAGGCTCTCGTTTGGCCCGTTGGATTTTGAAAATGTTGGGCTGGCGCTTGGAATTTGAGGGCTTTCCCACCCGCCAGGGGGTGGCCATTGTGTACCCGCACACCAGCAACTGGGATTTTCCGATTGGCATGTTGGCCAAATGGGCGCTTGGCATTCCGGCTCACTTTTGGGGCAAGGATTCGTTGTTCAAATTTCCGTTGATCGGCGCGTGGATGCGATGGGTAGGCGGCATCCCGATCGATCGCAGTTCGTCACGCGGTGTGGTTGGCCAGATGGTGCATGTGTTCGAGCAGCACAAGCAAAACGACCAGTTGCTCTGGCTGGCCTTGGCCCCTGAGGGCACACGCAGCCACACCCCGGGCTGGCGCAGCGGCTTTTACCAACTGGCCTTGGGGGCTCGGGTCCCTCTGGCGCTGGTCAAGCTCGACTGGGGGCAGCGCCGCTTCAGTGTTGTGGATTTTTACGAGCTGACTGGACAGGTCGAGCGCGATTACGCCCACATGGCCCAGGTCTTTGAGGGGGTCAAAGGCTTCCACGAACACCAGATGGGACCGATACTTCCCTACAGTCCCGGTCAGAAGCTTGAATCTGCCCCATCGAAAACCTGAAGATTTTCTGAACCCTTTTAAGGTCCCAATCCACCATGACCACCCCCTTTGAACTTGGCACCGTCAAAAACTACCTGCTGGGCTTGCAGTCCCGCATCACTGGGGCCTTGACCGACCTGGATGGCACGCCCTTTCTGACCGATGCTTGGCAAAAAGACCCGGGCGAAAAACTCCAAGGCAATGGCATCACCCAGATTCTGGAAGGTGGTCCGATTTTTGAGCGGGCCGGTTGCGGCTTTTCTCACGTCACGGGGCCACAGTTGCCGCCCTCGGCCACACAGCACCGCCCAGAGTTGGCGGGCTCGGCCTTTGAAGCGATGGGCGTGTCGCTGGTGTTTCACCCACGCAACCCCTATGTGCCGACTGTGCACATGAACGTGCGCATGATCGCGGCCAAGCCCGAGGGCAGGGCCCCCGTGGCCTGGTTTGGTGGTGGCATGGACCTGACGCCTTATTACGGCTTTGACGAAGACGCTGTGCATTTCCACCAGTCCTGCAAAGATGCCCTGAGCCCGTTTGGCGAGGCCTTGCACCCGCGTTTTAAAACCTGGTGCGACGATTATTTTTGCAACAAACACCGCCGTGAGCAGCGCGGTGTGGGCGGCATTTTCTTTGACGACTTTTCTGAACTGGGCATGGACCAGAGCTTTGCGATGCTGCAAAGCGTGGCCGACTCACTTTTGACGGCTTACATGCCCATTGTGATGCGCCGCAAGGACACGCCTTATGGCGAGCGCGAGCGAGACTTTCAGCTCTACCGCCGCGGTCGCTATGTGGAGTTCAACCTGGTCTGGGACCGGGGCACGCATTTTGGTTTGCAGTCCGGTGGCCGCACAGAGTCGATCTTGCTGTCCATGCCGCCTGAGGTGCGCTGGTCTTACCAGCGCCGGGACGAGATCGGCTCTCCTGAGGAGCGCTTGCTCAGCCACTTTCTGGTGCCCAAGGACTGGGTTTGAGTCTTCAGCCTGCCATGCAAAAACCCCAAGCCGCTGTGCAGCGCCTGGGCGTTTTTGGCGGAGCGTTTGACCCCCCACACCTGGCCCATGTGGCCTTGGTCGAAGCGGCCGTGGCCCAGTTGCAACTCGACCATGTGCATGTGCTGCCTACGGGACAAGCCTGGCACAAACCTCGCCAACTCAGCCATGCCGCCCATCGCTTGGCCATGACACGTTTGGCCTTTGTGCATGTGCCTCAAGTGGTGGTCGACGAGCGAGAAATCCTGCGCTCTGGCCCCAGTTACACAGTGGATACCCTGCACGAGTTGCAGAATGAATATCCTCAGGTGCAGCTGTATCTGCTGCTGGGCGACGACCAGCGCCGCTCCTTGTCCTCATGGCATCAGATCGGTGAAATCGAGCGCATCGCTATAATCTGCGCCGCAGGCCGTGATATGGCCGTGCGTGCCTGGAGCGAAGAATCAGGCGATGCACCCACCAACCTACCCCTTTCGGACACGCTGCAAGCGCGCATTTGCACTCTGGACATGCCGCTGATGCCTCACAGTGCCACGGACATCCGTGTGCTGGCGGCCACAGAGCAGGCCCTGACGGGCTTGGTATCCCCCGCTGTTGAGCGCTATATTCACGAACACCACCTATACAGGCCCCATTGATGACCGAAAACGCCGCCAAAAAAGACATCCAAAAACTCCAGCGGGCCATTGTGGACGCACTTGAGGACGTCAAGGCCCAAGAAATCCAGGTGTTTGACACCGAACACCTGTCCTCGCTGTTTGAGCGGGTCATCATCGCTTCGGGCACTTCCAACCGCCAGACCAAGGCCCTGGCCGCTAGCGTCCGCGACAAAGTTCGCCTGGCTGGTTTTGGCAAGCCCCGCATTGAGGGCGAAGACAACGGCGAATGGATCATTGTGGATTGCGGCCAGGCCGTGGTGCACGTCATGCAGCCTACCATCCGCACCTATTACAACCTGGAAGAAATCTGGGGTGGCACACCTGTGCGCCTGAAGTTTGGCGCACCCAAGCCTGCAGCGACGGCTGAAACCAAGGGCCACATCAAAAACTCGGTGGCGAAAAAGGCCCCTGTTAAAGCATCGGCCAAATCCGCCACTTCCAAAACACCCGCAGCCAAGAAGTCTGCCGCCAAACCTGCCGCGCCATCTGCAGCCAAACCCAAACCCGCGTTGAAGGCACCTGCCAAATCAGCCAAGCCTGCGGTCAAAGCCCCAGCTAAAACTGTTGCCAAAACTGCAGCCAAATCGGCACCTAAAGCCAGCAGCCCCACCAGCAAGCCCACCGTGAAGACAGTCGGCAAGCCCACGGCCAAACCTGCTGCCAAAGCAGCGGCCAAGTCGTCTGCTAAACCCGCAGCCAAAAAGGCCCCAGCGCGGAAGGCCGTGCAAGCGACCACCCGCCGCAAAGCCGATTGATCCTGCATGAAGCTGCTGATCGTTGCGGTCGGCCTGCGCGTGCCCGATTGGGCGCAGACCGCTTGGGACGACTACGCCAAACGTTTTCCGCCTGAGCTCAAGGTTGAGCTCAAGGCCGTGAAAACCGAGCCCCGGGGCTCCAAAACCCTGCCCAACCTGTACGCCGCTGAGCGCCAGCGGATCGAAGCGGCCATTCCGCGCGGCACCCGCATCGTGGTGCTCGACGAGCGCGGCACCAACCTCACGACGCAGGCCCTGGCCACCCGCCTGACTAATTGGCAGCTCGGCGGTGACGATGTGGCCTTGGTCATTGGCGGCCCCGATGGTTTGGAGCCCGAATTCCGCCAAGCCGCGCACGAGCGCATCCGCTTGTCTGACCTGACTTTGCCCCACGCCATGGCCCGGGTGCTTTTGATCGAGCAGCTTTACCGCGCCTGGTCCATCAACGCCAACCACCCTTACCACCGCGAATGAGCGACTTCATCTACCTCGCTTCCCAAAGCCCCCGGCGCAGTCAGCTGCTCGACCAAATCGGGGTGGCCCACCAGTTGCTCTTGGCTGGGCCCGATGAAGATGCCGAGTCTTTGGAAGACGTGCGCGGCGCAGAAGCGCCTGCGCGCTACGTTGCACGGGTGACCGGGCTCAAACTCGACGCCGCAATGCAGCGCTTGAAGCGCCAGGGCCTGCCAGTAGCCCCTGTGCTCTGCGCCGACACCACCGTGTGCCTGGGGCGGGATATTTTGGGCAAACCGGCCGATGAAGCCGATGCCGTGCGCATCCTGCAACGCCTCTCTGGCCAAACCCATCGCGTGTTGACCGCGGTGGCCGCACAAAAAGGGCACAAAAGGGTGGCCACGGTGTCCCAATCGTGGGTGCGCTTCGCGCCCATGACTGCTGCGCAAATCCGTGCCTATGTGGCAACAGGTGAGCCCATGGGCAAGGCCGGGGCTTACGGGGTGCAGGGCAGGGCTGCTGCCCATATTGAACAGATCCGGGGCAGTTATTCAGGCATCATGGGTTTGCCGCTGTTCGAGACCGCCGGTTTGCTGCGCGCCTTGGGCGTGCGCTGTTGAGCGATCGCGAAATCCAAGGCACTGATGGTGCTCTGGCGTTTTCAACATTGATTTGTCTTTTTCCCATCTGATGCCCTCCATGCAACAAGATATTTTGGTCAATTGGTCGCCCCAGGAAACCCGGGTCGCGGTGGTGGAGTTTGGCGCGGTGCAGGAGTTGCATGTCGAGCGTACGCTGGAGCGCGGGCTGGTCGGCAATGTGTACCTAGGCAAGGTGTCTCGCGTTTTGCCCGGCATGCAATCGGCTTTCATCGACATCGGTCTGGACAAAGCAGCCTTTTTGCATGTGGCCGATGTGTGGCAAAAGCATGCAGAAGGCGAGGCTGCAGCCGCCCGCACAGGGCAGCCGCTGGTGCCGATTGAAAAGCAGGTGTTCGAGGGCCGTGCCATCATGGTGCAGGTCATCAAGGACCCCATGGGCACCAAGGGCGCACGCCTGTCCACACAAATCAGCATCGCGGGCCGTCATCTGGTGTTTTTGCCCCAAGACGACCACATTGGCGTGTCACAAAAAATCCCTGTCGACCAGCGCGATGCGCTGCGCCAAAGGCTGCAGGCTTTGGTGGGTCCGGCCGGGGGCGGCTTCATTTTGCGCACCAACGCCGAAGACTCCAGTGACGAAGAGTTGAGCGATGACATCGCCTACCTGCGCAAGACCTGGGCGCGGATCAAGGAGGCCTCGCTTCGCCAGCCGGCAGGTTCTTTGTTGCACCAGGACTTGACGCTCTTGCAGCGGGTTCTGCGTGATTTGGTGGGCGAGGCCACACAAACCATCCGCATCGATTCGCAGGAGCAGTTTGCGCAGCTGCAGGCCTTTGGCCAGGAGTTCATGCCCAAAGCGGCCGAACGCTTGCAGCACTACAAGGGTGAGCGGCCCATCTTTGACCTGTATTCGATCGACGAAGAAATCGCCAAGGCGCTAGGGCGCAGGGTCGAGCTGAAATCGGGCGGGTATTTGATCATCGACCAGACCGAGGCGCTGACCACTGTTGACGTGAACACAGGCGGTTATGTCGGTGCGCGAAACTTTGAGGACACGATTTTCAAAACCAACTTGGAGGCGGCGCAAGCCATTGCGCGGCAGCTGCGCCTGCGCAATCTGGGCGGCATCGTCATTGCTGACTTCATCGACATGGCCCGCACTGAGCACCAGGACGCCGTGTTGGCCGAGTTCCGCAAACAACTGGCCCGTGACCGCGTCAAAACCATGGCGGGTGGCTTTTCGTCGCTGGGTTTGCTGGAGATGACGCGCAAACGCACACGCGAGTCGCTGGCCCACATGCTGTGTGAGCCTTGCCCCAGTTGCCAAGGCAAGGGCATTGTCAAGACGCCGCGCTCGGTGGTGTATGACATCCTGCGCGAGATCCTGCGCGAAGCGCGGCAGTTCAACCCGCGCGAGTTCCGCATCGTGGCCACCTCGGCGGTCATTGATTTGCTCTTGGACGAAGAAAGCCAGCACTTAGCGGGCCTGTCGGACTTCATCGCTAAGCCGATTTCTTTGCAGGTCGAAACATCCATGGGGCCAGAGCAGTACGACATCGTGCTGCTTTGAGGCTTAGGTGTTGGACGGTCAGCCCTGGGCAGGCGCTTCGCTGGTCCATTCCCCCCTGTGGTGCAGACGCGTATAAGCCCCGCCTCGCGCCAGTAATTCGGCGGGGGCGCCTTCTTCCACAATGCGGCCGCGCTCCATCACGATGACCCGGTCAGCGTGTTCTATGGTGGAGAGGCGGTGTGCCACGATCAAGGTGGTGCGCCCTTGCATGAGTTTTTGCAGCGCGTCTTGAACCAGCCGCTCTGATTCATTGTCCAGGGCAGAGGTGGCTTCGTCCAGGATCAGGATCGGCGCATCTTTGTACAAGGCACGAGCGATCGCCAGGCGCTGGCGCTGACCGCCCGAGAGTTGGTTGGCGTTGTGACCCAGCAGCGTATCCATGCCCAGTGGCAAGGTTTGAACATGCGCCCAAAGATTGGCCGCTTGCAGGCACTGCTGCACCTTGGCGCGGTCGGGTGTGCCGCCCAGGCTCACGTTGCTGGCCAAGCTGTCGTTGAGCATGACCACATCTTGACTGACCATGGCCAATTGTTTTCTCAGGCTGTCCAGTTGCCACTGTGCCAAGGGCACACCGTCCAGCAGCACCTGTCCACTGCTCGGATTCAAAAAGCGCGGCAGCAACTGAATCAGCGTAGTTTTGCCTGCGCCTGAGGTGCCCACCAGGGCCACCGTCTCGCCAGGCTGCACACTCAAATCGATTTGCGCCAAGGCGGGCGCACCGTCCGGGTTGAACTGCACACTCACGTTTTCCCATTGCAGGGCACCTTTGGCGCGTTCCGCCCGGTGCTCGCCCTGGCTTTCTTCAGGCGCATCGTGCATCAGAGCCAGGCCTCGCTCCAGCGCTGCCAGTCCGCGGGTGATGGGGTTGGCCACATCGGCCAGGCGTTTGATGGGGGCAATCAGCATCAGCATGGCCGTAATGAAGGCCACAAAACCACCGACAGTGGCCCCAGAACCCGCTTCGCGGCTTTGGACCAACGCGATCACCAACACCAAGGACAGGGCCACAGCGGCCATGATTTGCGTCAGCGGGGTCATGGCGGCCGATGCCGCCGTGGATTTGAGGGCCAAGCGCCTCAGCCGCTGACCCAGGGCATTGAAGCGCCCGATTTGTTGATTTTGTGCTCCGTGCAGGCGCACCATGCGGTGGGCCAGCACGTTTTCTTCGACCACATAAGCCAGGTCATCAGTGGCTTTCTGGCTTTCCTTGGTCAGGCTGTAAAGACGCCGAGACAGCACTTTCATGATCCAGCTCAGACCCGGGGCCACCGTGAACACCACCAGCGTGAGCTGCCAATTGAGCCACAACAAATAACCGACCAGGGCCAGCAGCGTGAAGCCGTCGCGGGTCAAGCCGATCAAGGCCGAAACCAGCTGAGATGCGCCAATTTGTACCTCATAGACCACGGTGTTGGACAAGGCGCTGGCCGATTGCCGACTGAACAGCGACAAATCGGCGCGCACCAGTTTGCCAAACAGGTCGCTGCGCAGTTTTTCCATGCCGTCGTTGGTCACGCGCGCCAACGCATACTGCGCCACAAAGTGCGCCAGACCACGCAGGCTGAACAGGCCAATGACCACCAGCGGTATGGACCACAGAGGCAGACTGTTCTCAGCGAAACCATTGTCCAGCAAAGGTTGAAACAAAGCGGGAATCAGGGGCTCGGTCAGGGCGGCAATCAAGGTAGCACCAATGGCCAGTGCCCAGACACTGCGCTGACGCCAAAAATAGGGTTTGAGGCGCAACAAGCGCTGGGCAATACCCGGCTGTGGGGCGAAGCCTGTGGGCGGCGTAGGGTCGGGTTGGGCTTCAGACATGGTTTGCTCGATTGTAAGCAGGCCTGAAGCTGAGTTGCGGCTGGCATCCATCAGGCCTCACCGGGTCGGTTTCAAGTTCTGCAGCTGGCCCCGAGTCCCTGGCCCTATTGTTGATGTGGGTCGCATCCAAGCCGCAGAGTTTGGACTTTGCACTTAGGCCATCTGTCAAAACGGGCTCTTCACGGTGTACGATCAGCGGTTTCTTCAGGCTACTCCCAATTCGTAGATGCACATGAACCTGTCCACTTCGCTTGTCCGCCTATGGGGTTCGCTACTGACCTGGCTCATTTTTTCACTTTTTGCCAGCAGCGCACTGGCGCAGTTCCGGGTCGAGGTCACGGGTGTGGGCCTGACCCAGTTGCCCGTTTTGGTTGCTCCTTTTAAAGGCGAAGCCCAAGCCACTCAGAAGCTGTCCCAGATTGTGCAAGCCGACCTGGCTCGCAGTGGTCAATTCAAGCCTTTGCCCGCAGCGAGTCTGGCTCTTGACGAGATGAGCCGCCCTGATTGGGCCGCTCTGCGTCCTTTGTCGGCCGAGGCTCTGGTGGCAGGCTCGGTGACGCGCTTGGCGAACGGCCGCTACGACGTGCGGGCCCGCTTGTGGGACGCGGTCAAGGGCCAAGAAAAGTCGGATTTCAAAGACAACGTCACCGCAGCCGACCTGCGCTTGTCGGCCCACCGCTTGTCCGACTGGGTTTACCAACAGCTGACCGGCACGCCCGGAGTCTTCACTTCGCGCATCAGTTATGTCACCAAATCCAGTGGCCGCTACAGCCTCTGGATTGCTAACTCCGATGGGGAGGGCGCACGTTCTGCGCTCAGCAGTCCAGAGCCCATTATTTCCCCTTCATGGTCACCCAACGGCACCCAATTGGCCTATGTGTCTTTTGAGTCCCGCAAGCCCGTGGTGTATGTCCATGAGCTTGCGACGGGCCAGCGCCGGGTGGTGGCCAATTACAAAGGCTCAAACAGTGCGCCGACTTGGGCACCAGACGGGCGCTCGATTGTGGCTACCCTGAGCCGCGATGGTGGCTCGCAGCTGTACCGGGTTCCCTTACAAGGCGGCGAGCCCCAGCGCCTGACTTCGGGCAACATCAACACTGAGCCGGTGTTTTCGCCGGATGGCAACACCTTGTACTTTGTCAGCGACAGAGGCGGCAATCCCCAAATCTACAAAATGCCAGCCCAAGGTGGTCAGGCCGACCGGGTGACGTTTTCGGGCAACTACAACATCTCACCAGCCATCAGCCCCGATGGCCGCTGGCTGGCTTATGTCTCGCGCCTGCCTGGTGGTTTTCGTCTGCACTTGATGGAGCTGGCCACAGGTCTGGTCAGCGCTTTGACCGAGACCAACGCCGATGAGCGCCCCAGTTTTGCAGCCAACAGCCGTTTGCTGGTCTATGCCACACAGCAAGGCGGTGAAGCCTTGATGACGACCACACTGGATGGCCGCATCAAAGCCCGCCTGGCCGGGCAGGGTGGTGACATTCGCGAGCCGCATTGGGGGCCGGTGCGGCCCTGAGGTCTGAATTTCAATTCCGTTTATCCATGAGGTTGTGTATGAAAAACTATTTTTGGTCGTTGTTGTTGGTCTCTGCGGTTCTGGCGGGATGCGCCTCGGGCGTGAAGTTGGATGAGGTACCTGTTGAAGATAAATCGGCAAAGCTAAGCGGCGTTGGGATACAAAGCATTGGCACTGGCCAAAGCAGCGCCCAAACCAGCGTAGCTCCTGTGTCTGTGGTTGAAACCCCTGCAGGTCAAGGTCCTGTTGGCATTGCCCATGTGGTGTTTTTTGATTACGACAGCTTCGTGCTTCGCCCCGAAGCCCGTCCCGTGATTGCATCGCATGCCCAGTTTTTGCAAGCCAACAAACAACGCAAAGCCAATTTGGAAGGCCACACCGATGACCGTGGAGGCCGTGAGTACAACTTGGCCTTGGGCCAAAAGCGTGCCGATGCTGTTCGCCAGGCGCTGAGTTTGTTGGGCGTGCCTGAATCGCAACTCGAAGCCGTGAGCTTTGGCAAAGAAAAGCCCCTGGCCACCGGCGCTTCAGATGCGGATCAGGCACAAAACCGCCGCGTTGAAATCCGTTACTGAGGCCTGTCATGCAACACGTTCGATCTGGCTTGCACCGTGCCACCATGGCGCTGAGTCTTGTCTTGGCCATCTTTTACAGCCCTGCACAAGCGGCCTTGTTTGGCGGAGACGATGAAGCGCGCCGTGCCATCCTTGATTTGCGCCAGCGTCTGGAGCAATCCCAAAACGCCACCCGCGCCCTGATCGAGCAAAACGCCCAGTCTCAAACCCAATCCCAAAACCAGGCCACTGTCCAGTTGCGCAGCGCGCTGCTGGATTTGCAGGGCCAAATCGACCGCCTCAAATCGGATCTGGCACAAAGCCTGGGTGCACAAGAGCGCCTAGCGCGCGACCTGACCGAATTGCAGTTGCGCCAAAAGGACGTGCTCAGTTCGGTGGACGACCGCTTGCGCCGTTTCGAGCCTGTGCCTGCCACCATTGATGGCCGTGAAGTGATGGTCGATCCGGCTGAAAAAAACGAGTTTGAAAAAGCCATGGCATGGTTTCGTCAGGCCGATTTTCCGGCGGCGCAAACCGCGCTGTCCTCCTTTTTGCTGCGTTATGGCTCCAGCGCTTATGTGCCCTCAGCCTTGTTCTGGCTGGGCAATGCGCAGTATGCCAACAAGGCCTATAAGGATTCAATGGCGAATTTCCAGAAGCTGCTGAAGATGGCGCCTCAGCATCCACGTGCGGCCGAAGCCATGTTGGCCATCTCCAATGTTCAGATTGAACTTAAAGACTTGAAAGCCGCGCGCAAAACCCTGGAAGATTTGATAGCGACTTATCCCCAGGCTGAAACTGCGGGCACTGCCCGCGATCGCCTCGGCCGCCTGCGTTGACAACAGATGACCTTGTTGACTGCGGATGAGGTCCAGCAGTTGGCCTACCAAGTTTGGGGGGCCGGCTTTGCCATTTCCCTGTTGGCGGGTGTGCTGATCCACCGCGGGCACTTTTGCACCATGGGGGCCATCAGCGATTGGGTGGTGATGGGTGACGCCACTCGGCTTCGGCAATGGGCGTTGGCTGTGGCGGTGGCCATGGCCGGTTTTGGCCTGATGGCCTGGCTCGGCTGGATCAGTCCCCTGCGTACCATTTACGCCAGTCCCAAATTAGCTTGGCTATCTGCGCTTTTGGGCGGCTGCATGTTCGGCATCGGCATGGTGCTCGCATCGGGCTGCAGCAGCAAATCCTTGGTGCGCCTGGCTGCGGGCAACCTCAAATCTTTGGTGGTCCTGTTGGCCATGGCCGTCTCGGCGTTGGCGGCCATGCGCGGCCTGACGGCGGTGTGGCGTGTACAAGGGCTGGACAAAGTGGCCATCGATTTGCCGCACGGCTCTTTTGCGGGCCAATGGCTGTCGGCTTTGGCGGGGCTTGATTTGCGTGCTGGCCTTGGCATCAGCGCTGCGCTCGGGTCTTTGTGCTTGCTGGGCTGGGTGCTCAAAGACCGCCGATTCCACACGGCTTTCAACTGGGTCACGGGTGCGGGCTTGGGCTTGCTGGTGGTGGCGCTTTGGTGGGTCAGTGGCGTGCTGGGTTTTGTGCCCGAACACCCCGATACGCTGGAGCCGGTGTTCCTCACCACCCACAGCGGCCGCATGGAAGCGCTGAGCTTCACGGCACCCGTCGGCTACTGGCTCGATGCCTTCATGTACTACAGCGACGGCAGCAAACGCTTGACCTTGGGCATGGTCACCGTGCTCGGTGTTTTGGTCGGTGCTGGCCTGAGTGCTGTGCGGCAAGGCAACTTCCGTTGGGAGGGTTTCACCGACCGTGCCGATTTGGTGCGCCACTTGGTCGGTGGTGCCCTCATGGGCACCGGCGGTGTGCTGGCCATGGGGTGCACCTTTGGTCAGGGCCTCAGTGGTCTGTCCACTCTGAGCCTGGGCAGCATGCTGTCGGTGCTGGGCATTTTTGCAGGCGCCTGGGCCGTATTGCATTGGCAAATGCGCGAGGCTTGAGCCGTTTATCGCGCCTCACCAACACGCAATTTTTGCAAGACCAACCCATGATCAAGATGCCATCAATGGACTCCGCAGATGACGACGGCACACGCCGCTTTGGCGGCTTGCAACGCCTGTATGGCGTGGCAGGGGCCGAGCGCATCCGGCACGCGCATGTGGTGGTGGTGGGCATCGGCGGTGTCGGCTCCTGGGCGGCTGAAGCCTTGGCCCGCAGTGGCGTGGCGCGATTGACCCTCATCGACATGGACCACATTTCCGAGTCCAACATCAACCGACAGATTCACGCGCTCAGCAGCACCACGGGCCAATCCAAAGTGCTGGCCATGCAAGAGCGCATCGCCTTGATTCACCAGCAATGCCAAGTGGATGCTGTGGACGATTTTGTGAGCCCCGAGAACTGGCCTGCGCTTTTGCCCTGTAAGCCCGATGCAGTGATCGACGCTTGCGACCAGGTCAAAGCCAAAGTGAGCCTGGCGCAATGGGCCTTGGACGAAGGCGTAGGCTTCATCACCGTGGGCGCTGCGGGCGGCAAACGCTTGGCACACAAGGTTGACGTGGACGACCTCTCGCGCATCACGCACGACCCACTGTTGGCTCAACTGCGTTACCGATTGCGCAAACACCACGGTGCGGCCAAAGGAGGCAAGAGCATCGGTATTCAAGGCGTGTTCAGCCGCGAATCGGTGGCACCGCCCGATGCCTCGTGCGCGATCGAAGGGGATGGTTCGCTCAACTGCCATGGCTATGGATCGGTGGTCAGCGTGACTGCGACCTTTGGGATGTGCGCTGCTTCAGAAATTTTGAATTTTTTAGCTGTCACCCCTGAGAGGGTGAAAAAATGACGCTATAATTTGAGTCTTGCTGCAGTACACCCACTACAGCAAAGGGACCATAGCTCAGTTGGTAGAGCAGCGGACTTTTAATCCGTTTGTCGTGGGTTCGACCCCCGCTGGTCCCACCAAATTTAAAAGCACTTTGTATTTCGGTACAAAGTGCTTTTTTCATGCCCACTCGATCCATTGAGCCCATTCAATTGACAGTACGCTCTTGGTCCGGGTAAGTCTAATGGCCCGTGCGCAGAAAGTCTCGATACCAAACGTTTGCTGTCCCCAAAAGAGCTGGTCAGATAAAGACCGGCATTTGGGTTTAAAGGCAAAGGGG
>JBIKHW010000033.1:0-16258 GCA_044361935.1 Limnohabitans sp.
CACCATGATCTCACGTGGCTTGCCACCAAAGCGGGCCTTGAACTCGATGAAGTCATTGCCCAGCTTCAATGAACTGGTGGCATCCATGCTCACGTTCAGCACGATCTCGCCACCTTGCACGTACTCGCGCGGCACCTGCACCGAGTTGTCCACCTTCACCGCCACATAGGGAGTGAAGCCGTTTTCGGAACACCAGTCGTACAAGGCGCGAATCAGGTAAGGCCTGGTTGATGGCAGTTCGGTGTTGCTGATCATGCGTTGTCCTCCATCGCCATTATTCTGCCGAAAACACCCGGCTTTATTTGCGCATGACCTTTTCGGAGGGCGTCAAGGCCTCGATGTAGGCAGGGCGGGAAAAAATACGCTCGGCGTACTTGAGCAATGGCGCTGCATTTTTGCTCAGCTCAATGCCGTAGTAGTCCAGACGCCAGAGCAATGGGGCGATAGCCACGTCCAGCATGGAGAAGTTGTCACCCAACATGAACTTGTTTTTCAGGAACACCGGGGCCAATTGGGTCAAGCGGTCGCGGATGTGCGAGCGGGCTTTTTCGAGTGCCTTGTCGTTGCCTTTGAGGGCGCGGTTTTCCAAGGTCAACACGTGTGTGAACAGTTCCTTTTCGAAGTTGAGCAAGAACAAGCGCACGCGGGCACGGTCGACCGGGTCACCGGGCATCAATTGAGGGTGAGGAAAGCGCTCGTCAATGTACTCGTTGATGATGTTCGACTCGTACAGGATCAGGTCACGCTCAACCAAAATCGGCACCTGACCGTAAGGGTTCATCACGTTGATGTCTTCTTGCTTGTTGTACAAATCCACATCGCGAATCTCGAAGTCCATGCCTTTTTCGAACAGCACAAAGCGGCAGCGGTGAGAAAAAGGGCAAGTCGTTCCGGAATAAAGCACCATCATGGCGGAGGCTCCTCAAAAAATCAAAAAGAGTGGGAGGCCGCTAGGGCCTGCCACTCCAAAGAACCTGGCCATGGGCCAGGTGAAAGACCAATTACTTGACGTCTTTCCAATACGCGGCATTCAGACGCCACGCGATGAAAGTAAAGACCGACAAAAAGATCAGCACCCAGACACCGATGCGAATGCGGGTGTTTTGGGCCGGTTCGGACATCCACTGCATGTAACCCACCAGATCACCAATGGCTTGGTCATACTGCAGTGGAGTCATCGTACCGGGCTTGACCTGGTTCCAGCCTTTGAAGACCTGAACTTTTTGGCCGCGCTCTTCTTTTTCTTCAAAGATCGGCTCACGCTCACCTTGCAGTTCCCACAAAGGATGGGGCATACCCACGTTGGGATAAGCCAGGTTGTTCCACCCCGTGGGCTTGGTGCTGTCCCGGTAGTAGGTGCGCATGTAGGTGTAGAGGTAATCCGCACCTGTTCCACCGGGGCCCGAACGCGAACGCGCCATCAAGGTCAGGTCAGGTGGGTTTTTGCCAAACCATTCCTTGGCTTGAGCTGGATCAATAGCGGCCTTCATGGTGTCGCCCACACGGTCGGTGGCAAACATCAGGTTGTCTTTGATTTGCTGGTCGGTCAAGCCGATGTCTTTCAAGCGGTTGTAACGCATGAAAGCAGCCGAGTGGCAATTGAGGCAGTAGTTGACAAACAGCTTGGCACCGTTTTGCAGGGCCGCCAAATCGTTGGTTTTATGGGGTGCTTTATCCCAGGCAATGCCGCCGCCTGCAGCGTGGGCACCGGACACCATGCCCAGCGCCATCACAAAGCCCAATGCGAGTTTCTTGAGGTTTTTCATGTTCTTGAATCTCCGTGATCTCAGTGAGGCGTGAAGGTCACGCGGTCAGGCACTTGCTTGAATGTGCCCAGCTTGCTCCACCAAGGCATCAGCAGGAAGAAGCCGAAATAGAACAGGGTACCCACTTGGGACACGCGCTCACCGATGGGCGAGGGCGGTTTAACGCCCAGGTAACCCAGGATCAGGAAGTTGATCACAAACACGGCGTAGACATATTTGTGCCAATCAGGACGGTAGCGGATCGACTTGACGGGGCTGTAATCCAGCCATGGCAAGAAGAACAAAATGATGACGGCAGCACCCATGACCACCACACCCCAGAACTTCGCATCAATGGTCAAGAGCAGTGCGCAGATCACGACCGTTGCGCCCACCAAACCGGCTTTGAGCAAGCTGGGCAGTTTGCCTTTGGCCACAGCCAGGAAGGCGCCCACCACCACACACAACACCAACACATACATCATTTCTGTCGTGATGGCACGCAGCATGGAGTAGAACGGCGTGAAGTACCACACAGGCGCAATGTGCAAGGGCGTGGTCAGCGGATCAGCGGGGATGAAGTTGTTGTATTCGAGGAAATAGCCACCAAACTCGGGGGCAAAGAACACCACCGCGCTGAAAGCCATCAAAAACACGCTCACGGAGAAGATGTCGTGAACCGTGTAGTAAGGATGGAAAGGGATGCCGTCCAAAGGATTGCCTTTGGCATCCTTGGGTGCGTCGGCAGCCTTGATTTCTACGCCATCGGGGTTGTTGGAGCCCACTTCGTGCAGCGCAATGATGTGCGCCACCACCAAACCGAGCAGCACCAAAGGCACAGCAATGACGTGGAAGCTGAAGAAACGGTTCAAGGTGGCGTCGCCCACCACAAAGTCGCCACGGATCAGCAAAGCCAGGTCAGGACCGATCACAGGCACAGCCGAAAAGAGGTTCACGATCACTTGAGCGCCCCAATAGGACATTTGGCCCCAAGGCAACAGGTAACCCATGAAGGCTTCGGCCATGAGCACCAAGAAGATGGCGCAGCCAAAAATCCAAACCAGTTCACGCGGCTTGCGGTACGAGCCGTACATCAAACCCCGGAACATGTGCAGGTAGACCACCACAAAGAAGGCCGAAGCGCCTGTGGAGTGCATGTAACGAATCAGCCAACCCCAGGGCACATCGCGCATGATGTACTCGACTGACGCAAACGCCAATGCAGCATCTGGTTTGTAGTGCATGACCAGGAAAATGCCGGTCACGATCTGGATCACCAGCACCAACAAGGACAGCGCGCCGAAAACATACCAAAAATTCAGGTTTTTGGACGCGTAGTACTCGGACAGGTGTTCCTTATACAGCTTAGAAGCTGGAAAGCGGTTATCCACCCAATTGAGCAGCTTCTCGCCAGCGGGGGCGTTTGGAGAAATTTCTTTGAATTGAGCCATGTTGTTCTCCATCAGGCCTTCTTGTCTTCACCAATGAGCAGCTTGGTGTCAGACAGGTACATGTGAGGTGGCACTTCGAGGTTGTCGGGTGCGGGCTTGTTCTTGAACACGCGACCCGCCAGATCGAAAGTGGAGCCATGGCAAGCGCACAAAAAGCCACCATTCCAGTCATCGGGCAACGAAGGCTGAGGGCCTGCGGCGAACTTATCGGCTGGCGAGCAACCCAAGTGGGTGCAAATGCCGACAGCCACCATGATTTCCGGCTTGATCGAGCGGTGGCTGTTCTTGGCGTATTCGGGCGTGGGATACGCGGTGCGGTCTGAAGCCGGATCGGCCAATTGACCTTCGGTTTTTTTCAGTGATTCAAGTTGCTCGGGCGAGCGCTTCATGATCCAAACGGGTTTGCCGCGCCATTCGACCGTGAGCTTTTCTCCCGGGTTAAGGGCGGAAATATCCACCTCGACGGCCGCACCGGCCGCTTTGGCCCGCTCGGAGGGTTGGAAGCTGCTGACGAAGGGGGTGGCCACAAAGCCAGCGCCTACGGCACCTGCGCAAGTGGAGGCAATCAGCCACGTCCGCTTGCTGCTGTCGACTGGGGTGTCACTCATGGGAATCCTCTAGCGAGTCGTTATCAGGGTCAACCCGCGATTGTAGCGGAGTGAAACAAACAACCGACTTACAGACGCATAAGCTTGTTACCGGCTGGGGCACAATAAGCACCACTTTATTCTTTTTGGAGATTTAAGATGTCATTTGTTCAAGAATTCAAATCTTTTGCCCTGAAGGGCAACGTCATGGATTTAGCTGTGGGCGTGATCATTGGGGCGGCATTTGGCAAGATCGTGGATTCCCTGGTGGCCGACATGATCATGCCTTTGGTCAGCCTGGTGTTTGGCGGTCTGGATTTCGCCAATTACTACCTTCCTCTGGCCGGACAGGCGGCCACCTTGCCGTTGGCTGAGGCCAAAAAGCTGGGGGCCGTTTTTGCCTACGGCAGCTTCGTCACTGTGGCCTTGAACTTCTTCATTTTGGCTTTTGTGATTTTTGTGATGGTGCGCCAGATCAATCGCCTGAAAATCACCAAACAGGCTGAAGCTGCCCCAGAAGCTGCGCCCATCACCCCTGAAGACGTGCTGCTGCTGCGTGAAATCCGCGACAGCCTGAAAAACAAAGCCTGACCACCCCGGCTCAAGCCGAGCCGCCGACCACGCCCGCCACCAACTGACGCGCCATGCGAATGGCCTGGACCAGGCTGCTGGCGTCGGCCACGCCTTGGCCAGCGACGTCCATGGCCGTGCCGTGGTCGGGGCTGGTCCTGATCAAGGGCAGTCCCAAGGTCACGTTCACACCCTGCTCCACCCCCAGGTACTTGACGGGAATCAAACCTTGGTCGTGGTACATGGCCACCACCACATCGAACTCACGCTGCCCGCTCGGTTTTTGACGGGCCCGCATGAAAACCGTGTCGGGCGCGTAGGGGCCGTGCACATCCAGACCTTCCAGGCGGGCCTGCAACAAGGCAGGCTGCAGCACCTCGATTTCTTCCCGGCCAAACAAGCCCCCCTCGCCCGCGTGCGGATTGACACCCGCCACCGCGATGCGTGGTTTGCGGCCCAGCAGCGCATACAAAGCCGTGTGGGTGATGCGCAGGGTCTCCAGAACTCGGTCCACCGTGATGGCGTCGAGCGCCTCACGCAAGGACACATGGATGCTGACCAGCACCGTGCGCAGCTCCTCATTGGCCAGCATCATGCGCACAGGCATCTGCGCGAGCGGCACCCCGGCATGCCGGGCCGCCTCGGCCTGCAGCAACTCGGTGTGGCCTGGGTACTGGTCGTAGGGTGCGCCTGCCGCGTACAAGGCCTCCTTGTGCAAGGGGGCAGTGACCAGCGCAGCCACTTCGCCGCGCAAGGCGGCACGCGTGGCCCAGAGAACAGCCTCTCCCGCCAATTGCCCGGCCCGGCCATCGACTTGACCCCAGGGCATCTCGGGTGCCACCGGCACCACTTGCAGAACAGGCAAACACCTTGGGGACACCTCAAGGGCTTGCTCAGCCATTTCGATTTCGCAAACCGGGTAGCGCACTGCCTGTTGAACCAAGGCCATGGCGCGGCGCATCAGGCCCACATCCCCAGCCACAAAGCAGCCTCGGGTCAGCTCAGGCGCGGTGCACCAGGCCCGGGCGATGATTTCAGGGCCAATGCCACAGGGGTCACCAGGGGTGATGGCGATAGGGCGAGTCAGTTGAGGCAGGTTCATGGCGAAAAAGGCGGCATCAGGCAGGATTGTCGATCTCGATGAAACGGTGCGTGATGCCCAGCGCCTGCGCCACATGCGCTCCCAAAGCGGGTGCACCATAGCGCTCAGTGGCATGGTGGCCACAGGCCAAAAAGGCCACGCCGGTTTCACGGGCCAGATGGGCTTGTGGTTCAGAAATTTCGCCCGTGATGAAGGCGTCCACACCTTGGGCAATAGCCGACTCGAAGTAACCCTGGGCACCGCCCGTGCACCAGGCCACGCGTCGAACCGGCCGGCCGCTGCCGCCCACACAGATCACCGGGCGTCCCAGCACGGCGGCCACATGCTCGGCCAGAGCCTCAGGCCGCTCCCAAGCCTCAACGCCCGCTCCGACAAAGCCCAGTTCTTGTTCGCCAAAACGGCCATCGGCCTGCAGGCCCAGCAAACGGGCCAGTTGGGCGTTGTTGCCCAGCTCGGGGTGGGCGTCCAGCGGCAGGTGGTAGGCAAACAGGTGAATGCCATGCGCCAGCAGCAAACGCAGCCGCTCACGCATCCAGCCCGTGACGCGCCCATCTTGGCCGCGCCAGAACAGGCCGTGGTGCACCAAGATGGCATCGGCCTGGGCCTCAATGGCCGCTTCGATCAGGGCGCGGCTGGCGGTCACGCCGCTGACCAACAGCCTCACCTGGCGATCGCCTTCGACTTGCAAGCCGTTGGGGCCGTAGTCACGAAATTTTTCGGGTTGGAGCAAGGCATCAAAAGACTGGCCCAGGGTTTTGGCATCGGTCATGGGTGAGCGTGGGTATTGGCGTGTGTATTGGTGTGGATGTCCGATTGTGGCTCAGGTGGCCCCCTGCCACAGCCTTGCATCGGTGTTGCTGGATGCCCACGGCTCAGGTGCACGGAGACCGAATCAAGGACAATCTGCAACCATGAAACGTTATTGGCTTTTATTCTCCCAGTGGGTGACCGTTTTGGTGGCCATCTGGTTTGTGGTGGCCACGCTGCAGCCAACATGGCTGCGCGGTGCCCAACGCTCAGTGGACGGCATGACCTTGCTGCAAGCGCCCCCTGCAGACGGCGGGAATCGGTCTATTGGCAGCCTGAGCATTCCGGCGCAAAAAGCCTCGCCTGCCGTGGTGAGCATCAACACCCGCCAGGGTAAAAACCAAAATCCGCACGGACAGGACCCCTGGTTCAGGTTCTTTTACGGCGAGCAGGAAGAGCAAAACCCGGGCGGCCTAGGCAGCGGCGTGATCGTCAGCCCCGAAGGCCACATCCTGACCAACAACCACGTCATCGAAGATGCCGACAACATCGAAGTGGTGCTCAGCGATGGCCGCAAAACCCAGGCCAAAGTGATTGGCACTGACCCGGACACCGACCTAGCACTTCTGCAGATCCCGCTGGACAAATTGCCGGTGATCGTTTTGGGCCAACTGCAAGACCTGCAAGTGGGTGACGTGGTGCTGGCCATTGGCAACCCATTTGGCGTGGGTCAAACCGTGACCTCGGGCATCGTCAGCGCCTTGGGCCGCAGCCAACTGGGCATCAACACCTTCGAGAACTTCATCCAGACCGATGCCGCCATCAACCCCGGCAACTCGGGCGGGGCGCTTGTCGATGTGAATGGCCACCTCATGGGCATCAACACCGCCATCTACTCCCGCTCAGGCGGCAGCATGGGCATTGGCTTTGCCATTCCGATCTCGACAGCCAAACAGGTCATGCAAGACTTGCTGCAAAAAGGCAAGGTGGTCCGAGGCTGGATCGGGGTGGAGCCTCAAGACCTGTCCCCTGAACTGGTCGAAAGTTTCCAACTCCCCCCTGTGAAATCCGGTCAAAGCCGACAAGGTGTAGTCATCACTGGCGTGCTGCAAAACGGCCCGGCCGCCAAAGCCGGGGTGCGCCCTGGCGATGTGATTTTGCAAGTGGCCAAGCAACCTGTGGGCAGCGTGTCCGACCTGCTCAACCAAGTCGCCAGCTTGAAGCCGGGCGAACCTGCAGATGTGTTGATTTGGCGGCAACAAGCCCAACTGTCCCTGCGGCTGACCCCGGCCGAAAGACCTTCACCCAAAAGGCAAGCGCCTTGAGTTCAGTCAATCCTGTGAAAACACATGAAAAAAGGGCCTTGAGGCCCTTTTTTCATGCACCGTTCAAATCAGCACATCAAGCTGCATCCGCGGGCTCATCGGGTGCCTTGGTGTGCTTGATGAAAATTTGCGCCGCCCAAATGCCCAACTCATAGAGCAAGCACATGGGGATGGCCAGCGCCAGCTGCGACACCACATCGGGCGGGGTGACCACTGCGGCGATCACAAAGGCCAGCACCACAAAGTAACCCCGGAAATCCTTGAGTTTTTGGATGCTGACCACACCCATACGCGCCAGCACAACCACAGCAACGGGCACTTCAAACGCCAAGCCAAAGGCCAAGAACATGGACAACACGAAGCTCAGGTAAGCCTCAATGTCTGGCGCGGCGGTGATGCTTTTGGGCGCAAAGCTCTGGATGAAGCTGAACACCTGACCAAACACGAAGAAATAACAAAAAGCCACCCCGATGAAAAACAGCAGTGTGCTCGACACCACCAAAGGCATGACCAGTTTTTTCTCGTGGCTGTAAAGACCCGGGGCGATGAAGGCCCAGACTTGGTAAAGCACCACGGGCAAGGCTATGAGAAAGGCGCTCATCAGCAAAATTTTGAGCGGCACCATGAAGGGCGAGATGACCGACGTGGCGATCAGGGTGGCGCCTTTGGGCAAATGCACCACCAAAGGGGCCGCCAAAATGTCGTACAGCTCGCCGGGGCCGGGGTAAATGGCCAAAGCCGCCGCCGCCAAAGCCACAGCCGCCACGGCCCAGATCAGGCGGTCGCGCAACTCGATCAAGTGCGCCACAAAAGGTTGCTCGGAACCTTTGAGTTCGTCGTCGGGCTGAGAAGGGGTATCGGACATGGCGGGGTCGGTTGGACGGTGCGCACCGGGGGTGCGCCATCGTCACACAGAATTGAGGGGCTTGGGCCGGTAACGGGCCACGCGTGCGGCACCTGACAGCGCTTTGGTGCGCACCCCGGAGCGGGCTTTGTACCACTGGGGCATTGCCCCACGCTTGAGACGCCAGTTTTTGTCAGGGCGAACGTAGTACGGCGGTGGTGGCTCGATGGCAGGCAGATCGCTGCTGAGCCCAGCGGTGGTCTCGGCCCAGTCTTTTTCAAAATCAGAGGCCGTGGTCTGGACGGTCTGCTCGACATCGCGAGCCGCCGTCTCCATAGTCTCTTTCATTTTCTTGAGCTCTTCCAGGTCCATGGACCGGTTGACCTCGGCCTTGACGTCTGACACGTAGCGCTGGGCCTTGCCCAGCAAAGCGCCCAACGTGCGGGCCACTTTGGGCAGTTTTTCAGGGCCGATGACGATCAACGCCACAACCCCGATCAGGGCCATTTTCGAAAAGCTTAAATCCAACACAGTGCGGCGTTCAGTCGTTCAAAGGCGCGAGCGTTCAAGACTTGGTCTTGGCTTCGACGTCGATGGTGGTCTTTTCGGGCTGAACCGGAGTCGAAGCGGTGACCTGACCAGCCACAGGCGCTGGCTCGTCCTTGGTGCCGCCCTCTTTCATGCCGTCTTTGAAACCTTTGACTGCGCCGCCCAGGTCAGAGCCCATGTTTTTGAGCTTTTTGGTGCCAAACACCATCACCACGATCAACAACACGATCAGCCAGTGCCAAATGGAAAAAGTACCCATGAATATCTCCTAATGATCTGAGGATTCTAAGGGGATCGACACCCAGTATCGGATCGGCCCTCAGGAAGGAAGGATTTGGGGGGCGAAAGCCCCTTTTCAACCCCGCAACCAGGGGCGCGGGCCGCCCATGACGTGCATGTGCAGGTGGTGCACTTCCTGTCCGCCCTCGCTGCCGTTGTTGACCACGATGCGGAAACCGCCATCAGGATAAGGGTTGCAACCCTCCTGCGCGGCCAGCTTGGGGGCCAGGGCCATCATGTGGCCCATTAAAGCGGCGTGCTCGGGGGCCAGATGCATCATCGACGGGATGTGCAGCTTGGGAATGATCAGGAAATGGATGGGCGCCCAAGGCGCGATGTCATGGAAGGCGAACACATGCTCGTCTTCGTACACCTTGCGTGAAGGAATTTTGCCCGCGATGATTTTGCAAAAAATACAGTTGGCGTCGGTCATGGCTTGATCGGTTCCAAAGTCTAAAAAGTCAGTCGGTCACCGGGCGCTGCCCGTTCAGGCGCACCATGCCCAGCACGATGCGGTACAAAAACCAGATGGAAATGCCCACCCAGGCCAGCCAGCCGGGGAAAAACATCAACAGCCACAAGGGCGCTGTGATCAGGTAGAGCAAAGCCGCCCAGATCACGGTGCGGATGCGGTAGCGGAAGTGCGTGGCCTCCCAGCCGCCGGTGTCGCCTTTTTTGACCAAATCGATGATCAGCGCCACCACCAGCAAGGCCGGCCCCATTTGCGCCCCAGGAATGACCGCGCTCACCGCCACAATCAGGTGCAGGATGTAACTGACCCAACTGATGGTGTGGGTGCTGTCTTCGAGAGGCTGCTCATTCATGGCTCATTCTCCCAGTCGTTCACGTTCCTGCACTTTGCGCAAAGCTTTTTCTTCCAGGCCGCTCAGGCCCTCGCGGCGGGCCAGCTCGTTGACCACGTCGGCGGGCGTCAAGCCGTAGTGCGCCAGCGCGATCATGCTATGGAACCACAGGTCGGCCACCTCGCCCACCAGCTTGGTTTTGTCCCCGCCATGGTCCACGTCTTTGGCGGCCATCACGGTTTCGGTGGCTTCTTCACCGATTTTCTTCAAAAAGGCGTCGGGGCCTTTGTGCAGCAGGCGGGCCACGTAGCTCTTTTCGGGGTCACCGCCATTGGCGGGTTTGCGGCTTTCGACCACGGCCGCGAGGCGGTCAAGGATGTCCTGGTTGCTCATCGCGTTCACTTGTAAATGGTTTCAGGGTCCTTCAGGACCGGATCGGCCGCTTGCCACTCATCGGCTTGCAGGCTCTGGAAAAAGCAACTGTGCCGCCCGGTGTGACAGGCAATGCCCGGCTCATGCCCCAACTGGGTGACTTTGAGCAGCACCACATCGTTGTCGCAATCGATGCGGATATCGTGCACCATCTGCACATGGCCAGACTCCTCGCCCTTGAACCACAGCTTGTTGCGCGAACGGCTGAAGTACACCGCCCTTTTCAGCTCGGCCGTCTTTTGCAACGCCTCGCGGTTCATCCAGGCGAACATCAACACGTCGCCGGAGCCTTGTTCTTGGGCAATGACCGGCACCAGGCCTTTGTCGTCCCATTTGATTTTGTCGAGCCAGTTCATAGGGGGGTGATCTTAATCCGTACGCACTGGCCTATCGGCCAACGCCTTCAAAACTCAGTCATGCAGCCTCAATTGGGCGATTTGCAGCTGATCACCTTCAACGCGATAGACCATGCGGTGCTCATCGTTGATGCGGCGCGACCAAAAACCAGAGAGAGCATGCTTCAAGGGCTCAGGTTTGCCCTCACTGCGCGGAAACAGCCAGAACCACCTTCGGGTTTGTGCGAGCTATAGCAAGTAGCGTGCGCGCTGCACCGCTTGGCTGCTTTCGTCCTTGCTCCCATCCTTGAAGCGTGCGCACGGAGACGCCCAACAAGTTGGCGAACTGGGATTGAGACAGGCCAGTGGCTTGTCTTGCTTCTGTGGCCGATGAGACCACCATCTTGCCTTTGCCAGCCTTCATGTCTTTGATGGATTGAAGGATCTCCGCACCAATGTCTCGCTTCGCTTCAAACGCAGCAATCTCGGATGGATTCAGCTTCTTAGATTTCGAGGGCACGACGAATCTCCTTGAGTGTGATGAGTGAAATGTTCTCTGACTCTGACTTTGCATAAAGAGTGAGGAGATAAACCTCGCCTGCTTCGTTGCGTGCGAGGTAAATGATCCTGACGCCGCCTGACTTGCCTGCCCCCTCACGTACCCATCGAACTTTGCGTACACCGCCTGAGCCGCGAATCACAGCGCCGGCTTCAGGGTTCTGTGCAATGAAAGATGCGAAATCGGCTCGTTCATCTTCGTCCCAATATCTAGGCCAAAGCTTCTGAAAGATGGGGCTTTCGACAACGGTCAGCATGCCATGAATGTACGCCTAAAGCGCATAGCCGTCAACGGACGTTTCCTGTCAGGTCGAACGAAAAGCCACGATGGGTAAATGCGCAAGTGAAGGCGGCAGTACAAAACAACCATCGGTTGCAAAATGCAAGCTCATCAAGGAGAAGTACCATGGCTGTCGCAATGAAACTGTCTGACGAACTGGTCGAAGCCGCCAAACCCTATGCAGCAGCGGAGCACCGCTCTGTGCCACAGCAAATCGAATACTGGGCACGCATCGGCAAAGCCGTGATCGACAACCCGGACATGCCTTTGCGGCTGATCCAAGACACCATGCTATCGCGTGAAGAAGTCAAAGCTGGTCTGGCTGCGCCCCATGAGTTTGGCTGATGCTGAAAGTCAGCGCATCGCCATCGCTTAACCGGGTGGCAAAAAACTGCACGCCCGCGACAAAAAAGTGCGAGTTGAAGCCGTCAAGTCCTCCTACCAAACCCTCAAATAGGCGAAAAAAAGGGCGACTTCGCGGGTGTTTTTGTCTACAAGTTTAAACTGAACGGTCAGGAAACTCTGCTGTCCTATGAACTTCAACCGCACAAAAACACAAACCGCCCTAAAATACATGCACAACTCACTGGACAGGTTTCAGCCATGCATGTCATCAGTTACACAGACGCTCGCAACTCGCTCAAAGCCGTGATTGACCAAGTCATTGACGACCAAGCCCCCACGCTCATTCACCGGCGCGAGGGAGGTAACGCCGTGATTTTGTCGGAAGAGGCTTTTTCCAGCATTCAAGAAACGCTGTACCTGCTCTCCAGCCCTGCCAACGCACGGGCGCTGCTGAACTCTGTGGCCCAACTCAAAGCTGGAAAAGCCAAAAAACGCAAACTTCTAGACATTTGAAGTCAGGGCATGAGAGAAGTTCGTTTCACCCCCGATGGCTGGGATGCTTACGTCTGGTGGCAAGGCCAAGACCGCAAAACCCTCAAACGCATCAACACCTTAATCGATGCCGTTTGCCGTGAACCCTTTACAGGAATTGGCAAGCCAGAACCCCTTGTCGGCAACTTGGCTGGCTTGTGGTCGCGCCGTATAGATGAGATGCACCGTTTGGTTTATGAAGTCGATGAGGTTTCCATCACCGTTGTGGCTTGTCGATTTCATTACGATGATTGATGTGGGCATGTGCGCCTGGCGGCCACGACATCCAGCCGTTGGCACTCCGGTTAAACGACCCCTTATGCTGCATTCGCCCGTTCATACCTGACCTCGTCACTACCGTCAGGACCGACGCACTCCCATCCGTTCTTGTCATAGAACTCTCTGGCCTTGG
This sequence comes from Limnohabitans sp., assembly GCA_044361935.1. GTDB lineage: Bacteria > Pseudomonadota > Gammaproteobacteria > Burkholderiales > Burkholderiaceae_C > Limnohabitans_A. The sequence goes on from JBIKHW010000033.1 coordinate 12,896, forward strand.
TGGTTGTGCCCGTCGAGAGCCAGAGCATGTCGATGGGTTGCTTGCGGAACCACTCGATCATTGCGGCATGCAACCGGGTTCCATGGCCTCGGCCTTGTGCATCTGGCCTGACGAACAGCGCCCAGACATTGCCGGTCTTGGCGATGCCTACGGCGAATGCCTCAATCCTTCCAGCTTCTTCGATGACCCACCCGCAGCCTGTGTCTTCAATCGACTCTCTGACCTCTTCATCCGAGATGCGGCCGGGCGTCAGGGTGTTTTCGGTCACTGAGTAGCGCACCTCCCAAATGCCAGGGATGTCGGCAGCGGTGGCTTGGCGCAAATGAAATCGAGACACGGCGATGCTCATGGTTGATTTGGCTGTTGTTTAAAGTTTACGGCACCCGATAGCGAAGCCATCCGCTGCATCAGAAGCTTAGACCTCATTCTCTGTTCGCCACTGCCCATTGAGCAGAGCGTATTGATGGAGGTCATGGTGTTGTCCCGCCCAGTACCCAGCTTCCCGTTGTCGCCCCTCTTGCTGAAACCCAAGCGCCTCGAGTAAGGCCAGAGATGCTGAGTTGTCAGGGTGACCCTGCGCCTCGATTCGATTCAACTGCACCTCTTGAAAACCCCAGGTGATGATTGCTTTTAGCGCTTCTTTGACATAGCCGCGGTCCTGATGCGCCGCAGCGATTTCGTAACCGACGATGCAAGATTTCCAGTTTCGATTCCAGCGAAACAAGCCGCATGTGCCGATCAGTCCGGGTTGGTCTCTCAACTCCAAAGCCCAGCGTGCACCGGAAACCGGCTCTTTCCGCCAACTGGCAAACGTAGCGACCAACTTCGTGGCACCGTCAAGATCTAAAATCGGATCTGACCCGAACCATCTCATGTACTCGGCGTTGCCATGTATTCGAAAAATATTCTCCGCATCCGATTCCACAATCTCACGCAGCGTGAGTCGGGATGTCTGCAGCGTTGGAAAATCGACCATAAGCTTTTAGTGGTTTAACTTGGACCAAACCGGACTGCGACAGATAAACGAAGCCGGTTAAAAATGAAATGATGCCCGACGCAGCCACGTTGAAGCACGTCCATTTGAAAAAAGGGATTGGACATCTTGCGCTGCAATGTAAACAACGTCACCTACCGTTGGCACTACAGCAAAACCAAACACCTGACCACGGGCACAGTGAGTTGCTCTCAGTTTCTGCGCTTGTTGATGCAGCTTGTGCTGCCCAAAGGCTTTAAAAGGGCGCGCAATTTTGGCTTCTTGCATCCGTACAGCAAAAGGCTAATCAGCTTCCTGAAGTTGTTGGTGTTCAAGCGCCCAAGTGGCACCGCACTCCCATCAGCGTCATCTCAGACTACGCCTCGTGCGCAGTGGAAGTGCGCGTGCTGCGCCGGTGCCATGAGGGTGCTACGCCGCCGAATCTTGCCATCAACCAATGCGCCGCCACCGCAACACAGTCAGGCCACCACGAACCAGTGACACGGCCGATCTCAGCTTGAAGAACGCGCAACAGTGCCCCAAAAGCAATGTGCATGTGTTCGACAAAAAACAGCCACACACTGCCCAAAAAGTGCCGCAATGGCACAAGGCGCACCGCCGTCGTATCGCGTGAGCCAAGTGAATGCTCAATCGCACAGGCAGGGCAAAAACCAGCGACCAGAACCAGGCTCGTCCAACACACGGATCAGGTCGCGTCTTCGCGCGACCTATCTTTACTCGTTAGGTCTCGCTACTAGGTACATGTGCTAACTCGATTTCGCTGGCATTGCCGTCCAGAATGGAACATCGACGCTCTTGAACTCCGGTGCCAGCACCTTGCCGACGGCCTGTTGCGTAACAGAGCCATCCAATATCACTTCAGCGATGAAGGTGCCCAAAGCATCCTCAAGAAAAGAGTTAATCATGCTCAGCAGATCAATCATCTGGCCGATTAGTGGATTGACTGCGGTTTTCAGGTCCACAGCTCCGTATTGCTCGAACATCCACGCTTGAGCGATCGTGTCCGCAGCATCGTAGTACGTGTTGCCAGACTTATCGCCCAAAAAGATTACGTCGTCGCCCCAGGATTCATCAGGAACAACATGCTTCCTCCAACGCTCAAACGTTGGAAAGTGAGATCCCATGCCGTTTCGAAGCGGGGACAACCATGGTGCGTCATTCACAGCCTTGTTCAGTGCCTTCAGCCTAGCCAAACCGTCTGGCATTTTGGGCAGAACATCCTTGCGAAGAGCCTTCGCAAGTTCCTTGCTTTTGCCAATCGATTCGCTGGCTTCCCATATCTTGGCACTGGCAAGTCGAAACAGAAACATCGCTTGACCAAGCTCAGGACGAAGACGAGCAGGTCGGTTGTCGTCATGCTTTGGCAGGGAGAAACTCACCAGCTTTTGCAAGCACATCAACTCGTTAAATATGTGACCGAGCAAGTAATAGGCAAAGCGTTGCTCGTCGGACAACTTCTTGATCGCGCTAAGAGGCACAGTCAAGATGAACATCTCGACGCTCTGACTTTTAGGCATTACAGGTTCCGGTGGAGGAAGTCGGTCAGTGAGAATCGCAGCAGGTGCAAGTGCTAGGCCTGACTAAAAAGGCAACCGGCCCCGGTGCCCTTCAGGGCGGAGGGCACAAACAAGGACTATAAAAATGCCGAAAGAATGGCTTTTGGTTGCGTCGGCGTTGACTTGCCAGTTAGGCTGGGGCGTGATCTGGAATGACTTCATAGTTCGTTAACTTGCAATATTGGGTGTTGCACTTCAGGTGTCAACTTACGTAGCCAATCACTTTTTCCAGAGGGCACCATCTTTTCCACAGTTTCTTTCCAAGCCAGCCATCGTTTCGTCACCGGTAAATCGTTTGTCGCGGTACGAATCAATTGAGTGCTGAACATAGGCGCGACAGTTGGCAGGCAGCCCTGTTTGTTGACCATAGATTGGCTTGGAGTTGTCGTCTGCTGAATTACACCCAGCCAAGGTAAGTGTGAGTAGTACGACAAAACGATGAAAACTTGATGTTGCATTCATGCTGAGAAATTGGATTGGCGCAAAACACGCATGTTTTATAAGACCTAACCTACTGTAGGCCACTAAGTACGATTAATACAGCCGGGAAGAGTTGATACATCTTTTTGTTGAAACGCCTATACGCCGCTTTATCGATTAGGTACGTAATCAGGCTGCAAACCAACACTATATATTTAAAAATGAAAATTTATCTTATTGGATTTGTTTTAATTCGAGGGAGCGTCGCTCAGGCTGGGGGCATGCACAACCGGCGTTAAACGCTGGTGACCGACGTTGAGGTGTGTTTGTCGATGCTGACCAATGAGCGAAATGGCTTATTAAGTGGGCTCCGCCAGCTCTATGGATGCCTTA
>JBIKHW010000034.1:0-16197 GCA_044361935.1 Limnohabitans sp.
GGCGGCAGCACACCAGCGCGGCCATGAAGCCCTCGCAAAATTCCCACTGCGGGGTTTCTTCAAACCGCTCGCGCAGGTCGTCCAGGATGTTGTCCAGGGTGTCAAAGTCTTCGGCTTCCAAGCCAGCGATGGTGTTCATGGTGTGCTTCTTAAAAAATCAGGCCGCATGCAGGGCGACCATCGAGGAAATGGGTGGGTTCATGGTGACGCCGCAGCGTTCCAGTCGTTTTTTCATGCACAGCACCTGCGCGTCTTTGCTGTGCAGGGCGGCGGTGTGTTGCACCGCCAAGTCGATGAATTTTTGGTCGTCGGCGTCTTTACAGGCGTAGGGGGCTTTGGGCGCGTCGGGCTGCAGCTGCACATGGCGGTCAAAGTGCGCCAGCACGGTGTCGGCGGGCAGGGCGCGGGCGGTCAAGCGCTTGACGATTTGCGGGTAAGCCAGCACGCGGGCCAGCTCTTCGCGCATGGCTGGGGTGGCGATCCACCCGCTGTTGCCCATCTCGACACTGTTTCGCAAGTCGGCAGCCTTGGGTTCGTCAAACACCCACAGGTCGAGCACGATGTTGGTGTCCAGCACGCGCCGCATTGGGGCTTGCGCATTTGCGGCTGCGCTCATGACGGAGGTGTCTCGTCAGCCCCCGGTGTGTCGGCGCTGGGGGGGGCGTTGCGCTTCAAACTGCCCTTGATCATGTCAAAACGGAACAAGCGGCATTCGATGGGGCCGTTCCACATGGGCACGCGGCGCGATTCTTTCAGGCGCATTTTGCTGGGCAGCTTCAGGTCGGGCGTGAGCATCCAGGCGCTCCAGCCGCTGTAGTTTTTTTTCCAGTGGCTGGCCAGTTGGGCAAAGAAGTCGCCGCCGTCGTCGGTTTGGGCGGTTTCGCGGTGGTGGCTTGGGGCGGATGCCCTCGCAGTCGCCAAGGCTCCTGGCTGGAAGTTGTCGCGCCCGCGCCCGGCCACACCCGCTGCGGCAATGCGCTCGCCATAGGGCGGGTTGAGCAGCATGACGCCAGGTGTCTCGCTGGGCGGCATGCGTTGCAGCGCGTCACCGCCCCGGAACTCGATCACGCCCGACACGCCGGCGCGTTCGGCGTTGCGCTCGGCAAAGTCGACCATGCGGAAAGCCACATCGCTGCCAAAAACCGACGCGGTGGGTTCGTGTTCGTGGTCCCGGGCTTCTTCGATCAGGCCTTGCCAGACGTGGTTCTGGAAGGGCAGCAATTTTTCAAAGCCAAAGCGACGCTGCAAACCGGGCGCGATGCCGCAGGCGATTTGCGCCGCTTCGATCGGGATGGTGCCGCTGCCGCAGCAAGGGTCGTACAGCGGGACCGTGGCGTCCCAGCCACTGGCTGCGATCATGGCGGCGGCCAGGGTTTCTTTCAAAGGCGCGTCGCCCTTGTCGGTGCGCCAGCCGCGCTTGAACAGCGGCTCGCCTGAGGTGTCGATGTAGAGCGTGGCCGTTTCGGGCGTCAAGTGCGCGTAGATGCGCACATCGGGCCAGCTGGTGTCCACGCTGGGGCGCTCACCGCGTTTGGCGCGAAAGCGGTCGGCCACCGCGTCTTTGATTTTGAGCGCTGCAAAGTTCAGGCTGTTGAGCGGGCTGTGCTGCGCCGTGATGTCTATCTTGAAGGTCTGCTTGGGGGTGAACCAGATTTCCCAAGCCACTTCGCTGGCGGCCCTGTAAAGGTCGTTTTCATTGCGGTAATCGGTGACCGACAGCTGCACCAGCACGCGCTGGGTCAGGCGGCTGTGCAGGTTGATGCGCAGGGCGTCGCGCCACGAGGCGCGGGCCATCACGCCGCCGCGGCCCGTGAGCAGGTCGTGGCCCGTCAGGCCCGTGATGGCGTGCACTTCGTCGGCCAAAAAGCCCTCAACGCCAGCGGCGCAGGGCATGAACAGGTTCAATGAATTCACAGGGAAAGGTTTCTCAAAGGGTTTTGCGCAGGTTGGCGGGCGCGATCTTCAGGGCTTCGCGGTACTTGGCCACGGTGCGGCGGGCACAGTCGATGCCTTGCTCTTTTAGCATCTCGGAAATCTGGTTGTCCGACAGGGGTTTGGCGGGTTTTTCAGCAGCGACAAACTGCTTGATGAGCGCCCGCACGGCGGTGCTTGATGCCGCGCTGCCGCTGTCGGTGCCCAGGCCCGAGCCAAAGAAATACTTCAGCTCAAACGTGCCTTGGGGCGTTGACATGTATTTGGCCGTGGTCACGCGACTGATGGTGGACTCGTGCATGCCCAGTTCATCGGCGATCTCGCGCAGCACCAGCGGGCGCATGGCCAGCTCGCCGTGCGTCAAGAAGTTCTTTTGCCTCTCCACGATGGCGGTGGACACGCGCAAGATGGTGTCAAAGCGCTGCTGAATGTTTTTGATGAACCAACGCGCTTCTTGCAGGCGCTGCTGCAGGCCCGCGTGGTTGTCGCCCTTGCCGCCGCGCAGGGCGTTGGCATAGATGTCGTGCACGCGCAGCTTGGGCATCACATCGGGGTTGAGCTGGATGCGGAACTTGGGCGTGGCCGTCTTGCTGGTGTTGACCACCAGCACGTCGGGGATGATGATGTTTTGCTCGGCCTGCACAAAGGGGCGGCCGGGCTTGGGTTCGAGCCGGGCGATGAAGGCGATGGCGGTTTTGACCACGCCTTCGTTCAGGCCGCAAGCCACCGCCAGTCGTTTGAAGTCGCGCTTGGCCAGCATCTCCAGTGGCAGGGCACAGATGGCGAGCGCCGCCTGCGCCACTTCGTCTTCGGGGTCGTCTTGCAGCCAGGCCTTGATCTGAATGCGCAGGCACTCGGCCAAGTCGCGTGCGCCCACGCCCACGGGCTCGAGCGATTGCAGCAAACCCAGCGCCACGGTGAAGCGGTGCACCAGCTCGTCGATTTGCTCGTAGTCGTCGCTGCCCGCCAAGCTGGTGGCCAGCTCGGGCAGGGTGTCGGTCAGGTAGCCGTCTTCGTTGAGTGACTCGATCAGAAAGCGCAGCGCGGCGCGGTCCACTTCGGACAGTCGCAGCGACAGCGCCTGGCGGTGCAAAAAGTCGGTCAGGGACCCGCTACTGCGTGCCAGGTCGATGGCATCGGCGGTTTCTTCGCCGTTGTTTTGGCGTGGCGCAGCGTCACCGCCCCATTCGCTGTCGTCAGGCCGCATGTCCACGCTGCCATCGCCGTCCCAGCTCTCGGCCACATCGGTCACCGCTTCGTCACGGGTTTCGCTGGGGCCATCGTCGCTGCTGCTGGTGGTGCTGGCGCTTTCGCTGACCCGGTCGCCCAGGCTGACATGCGTGTCAGCCTGCTCCAGTCCAAAGGCCTCGGCCGGGGCTTCTTCTTCGGCACGCTCCAGAAATGGGTTTTCGTCCAGCATCTGGTCGACTTCTTGCGACAGCTCCAGCGTGGACAGCTGCAGCAGGCGGATCGATTGTTGCAACTGGGGCGTGAGCGCCAGGTGCTGGGACATGCGAAGCGACAGACCGGGTTTCATGGCTGTGCTCTCTTGTCGAGGACGCGGGCGGTGTTCATCACATCCTGAAGTGTTCGCCCAGGTACACCCGGCGCACATCGGCGTTGGCCACGATCTCATCGGGCGTGCCTTCGGCCAGCACGCGCCCTTCGCTGATGATGTAGGCGTGGTCGCAAATGCCCAGCGTCTCGCGCACGTTGTGGTCGGTGATCAGCACACCAATGCCGCGCTGCTTGAGGAAGGCGATGATGCGCTGGATTTCGATGACCGCAATCGGGTCAATGCCGGCAAAAGGCTCATCCAGCAAAATGAAGCGCGGGTCGGTGGCCAAGGCACGGGCAATCTCCACCCGGCGGCGTTCACCGCCCGACAGGGCCACCGCAGGCGAGTCGCGCAGGTGGCCCACCCGCAAATCAGCCAGCAATTCGGTCAGGCGTTTTTCAACGTCGGCGTGGCTCAGGGCGCGGCCTTGTGGGTCGGTTTGCAGCTCCAAAATGGCACGCACGTTGTCGGCCACCGAGAGCTTGCGGAAGATCGATGCTTCTTGCGGCAAATAAGACAAACCCATGCGCGAGCGCTTGTGGATGGGCATGCGGGTGACGTCTTCGCCGTCGATCAGGATCTGTCCGCCATCGGCCCGCACCAAGCCCACGATCATGTAAAACGAGGTGGTTTTGCCTGCGCCGTTGGGGCCGAGCAAACCCACCACTTCACCCTTGGTCACCTGCACCGACACATCGTGCACCACCTTGCGGCTGCCGTAGGCTTTTTTGAGGTGGCGCGCTTGCAGGCGGCTGTCGGGGGCAGCGGCGGTGCTCATGGCTTTTGGGTGGGCGTGAGGCCTGGGCTGGTGCGCAAGGCGGGCGCGCTGGCGGGATTGGCAGCTGGCGCTGGCGTCGTGTTGCGTGGCGTCAGGATGGCGCGCACACGTTGCCCGGAGCTGTTGGCAGCTTGGCCGTCCACGGTCATCACTTCCGTGGTGTTGTTGAACACGATGGTGTGGCCGTTGAGTTGGTCGGCGACCTGATTGCCGCGCAAGATGCGCACCTCGGCGCGTTGGACCAGAGTGATGATATCGGCCTGGTTGTCATACGTGACCTGTTCGGCCTCTCCTTCGGTGAACTCGTTCACGCCCTCGCGTTTTTGCCTGAAAAACACCCGCTCATTGGGAGCCGCCCACAACCGGGCCACTTGGCGGCCTTTGGCGTCTTGCTGCACTTCCATGCGGGCGGCGCGCAAGACCAGCGTGCCCTTGATGGCCTGCACCTTGCCGGTGAATTGGGTCAGCTGACGCGCTTCGTCGTGCCGCATGCTGTCGGCTTCGATCTGCATGGGCTGGTCGCGGTCGGATTTTTCGGCCTGACTGGGCAGGGCCAGCAAGCTGGCGCACACGGCCAGCAGGCACCCAAGTGCCGAGCGAAGTGAAGAGGGTGTTTTGAGGGGCATGAATCTTGCTGACAATCCAGTCCATTGTAGGTGCAAGCGCCCCGCCTCACGCCCGCAGTGGGGCAAAAAATCAAAGGGTGGGCACAAAAAAGCCCGCACGAGTTAGGGGCGGGCTTGGGGAGAGCATTCCGTTGGAATGCCGAGGGGACTCAGCGGCCTTGGCGGGTCTGGGCGATCAGCGCGTCGGCCACTTGCAGGGCACGCGGCATGCTGCCGGCCAGGGTGCCGTCGATGTAGTAACGACCCGCCACGCCGAGCGAGGGCACGCCTTCGATCTTGAAGTCGTTTTGCAGCTGCACGGCACGCTTGGCCTTGGTGGCCACGCCAAATGACTTGTAAGTCTGCTCGAATTTGGCTTTGTCGATGCCTTGCTTTTCGGCCCAGGCCAGAACAGAGGCGTCGGTGTTGAGCATCTGTTTTTCGCCGTGGATGGCGGTGAACACGCGGATGTGCATCTTCTCGACCAGGTTCATGGCTTCGAGCGTGTAGTAAAGGCGCTGCTGGGGCACGAAGTCGTCCCGGAAGGCCACGGGCACGCGACGCACCACCACGTCTTTTGGGGCGTTTTTGGCCCACTGCTCGAACGCGGGTTCAAACTGGTTGCAGTGGGGGCAGCTGTACCAGAAGAACTCCAGCACCTCGATCGTGCCTTTGCCCGCATCAGAGGCCACGGGACGGTCCAGAGTGATGTAGTCCTTGCCCGATCGGAAGGCTTGCTGCGCCCATGCAGACGCTGTGCCCATCAAGGTGGTCACAGACAGCATGGCGGTGGAGAAAAGGCGACGTTTCATGGGGGCTCCTTTAGGGGGTGCACCCAAGAGGGTGCGAAGTGTTCGTTTCAGCGTTGCACGCGAACCAAGGTGTTGTCGATGCCGTTGCTCTCGAGCTGGGCGCGGATGCGTTCGGCGGCGTTCTTGTCATTGAAGGGCCCCAAGCGTACGCGGTAAACCACACGTCCGGCTTGATCTCGCTCAGAGACCTTGGCATCCAGCCCCAAGAGTGCGAGCTTGGCTTTTTGGGCATCGGCGTCGGCGCTGGTGCGGTATGCGCCGACTTGAACCACGTAGTCAAAGGGGTCGCTGGCATCGGCAGGGGCTGCTGGCGAGTTCAGTCCTGATTTGGCTTTGGCCAAATCGCCCAATGGGTCGGCCGTCACAGCGGGTCGAGGGGGCGCAGGGGCTTTGTCTGCAGTTTGAGGTGTTGCGACCGCTGCACTGGCATCCGGTGAAGCGGGAGGCTCGGCTGGGGCCTTGGGTTGCAGCACGCTGTTGGGGTTCCAGTCCTTGTTCTTTTCGGTTTCCTGCACGTCTTGCGCAGGGGTGCGGGGCTGGTTTTTGTTGGAAAACGGTGTGGGCACCTTGGTCACGTAAATAGCCACGGCCAAAGCCACTCCCAGGCCCAACACCAAGCCGATGATGAAGCCCAGAAAAGTACCGCCGCCCTGTTTGTTCAAAGTCATGCCTTGTCCATTCACATTTTTTGCGGGGCCGAAACGCCCAGCACTTTGAGGCCGTTGCGCAGCACCTGCGCGGTGGCTGCGACCAGCGCCAGACGCGCTCGTTTGACCGTTTCGTCGTCCACCAAAATGCGCTCGGCGTCGTAGTAGCTGTGGTACTGCGATGCCAGGTCGCGCAAATAAAAGGTGACGTCGTGCGGCGCGAAGTCGGTCGCGGCCGACGTCAGCATCTCGGGGTATTTGGCCAGAGCCAACATGAGCGCGTGGGCTTGCGGGCTTTGCAAGGCCGAAAGGTCGGCGTGCGTCAGGCTGGCGGTGTCGCCACCGTCTTTTTCTTTCCAGGCCGCCAATACCGAGCAGATGCGGGCGTGGGCGTATTGCACGTAGTAGACCGGGTTGTCGTTGTTTTGCGCCAGGGCCAGGTCGATGTCGAAGATGTATTCGGTGTCGGGCTTGCGCGACAGCAAAAAGAAACGCACCGCGTCTTTGCTGGTCCACTCGATCAGGTCGCGCAGGGTGACGTAACTGCCCGCCCGCTTGGAGATCTTGACCTCTTCGCCGCCGCGCATTACTCGCACCATGGTGTGCAGCACGTAGTCGGGGTAGCCCTCGGGAATGCCCACATTGGCCGCTTGCAAACCCGCGCGCACACGGGCAATGGTGCCGTGGTGGTCGGTGCCTTGGATATTGACCACACGGCCAAAGCCGCGCTCCCACTTGGTGATGTGGTAGGCCACATCGGGCACAAAGTAGGTGTAGGTGCCGTCGCCCTTGCGCATGACGCGGTCTTTGTCGTCGCCGTAGTCGGTGGATTTGAGCCACAGAGCGCCGTCTTGTTCGTAGGTCTTGCCCGCGTCGCGCAGCTTTTGCACCGCAGCGTCTACCTTGCCGCTGGTGTACAGGCTCGATTCGAGGTAATAGTTGTCGAACTTCACATCGAAGGCTTTGAGGTCCAGGTCTTGCTCGTGGCGCAGGTAAGCCACGGCGAACTGGCGCATGCCATCGAGGTCGTTCACGTCGCCGCTGCCGGTGAACTCCCGGTCATCGGACTTGACCGTCTTTTTTGCCAGAAAGTCGTCCGCGATGTCCTGGATGTAGTCGCCGTTGTAAGCAGCTTCGGGCCACTCGGCGTCGCCCGGTTTGAAGCCCTTGGCCCGCAGCTGGGTGGAGTTGGCCAGGGTGCCAATCTGTACACCTGCATCGTTGTAATAAAACTCACGGTACACCTGCTGGCCCTGTGTGGCGAGCAGGTTGCAGATGGCATCACCCAAAGCCGCTTGGCGGCCGTGGCCCACATGCAAAGGGCCTGTGGGGTTGGCGGAGACGAATTCGACCAGCACCTTGTTCGGCTGGGCGGCTTGCTCGCCAAAGCATTCGGCGGCTTGCAGCACTTCGTGCACCACGGCTTGTTTGGCGGCGTCTTTTAGGCGGATGTTGATGAAGCCGGGCCCGGCGATTTCGATCGCGTCCACCCAGCGCTCGAAAGCAGGGGTGGTGAGCAAGGCGCTGCGCAGGGTTTCGGACAGCTGCCGTGGGTTTTGCTTGAGGGCTTTGGCCAGCTGCATCGCGGCGGTGCAGGCCAGGTCGCCATGGGCGGCCACTTTGGGCGATTCAAAGGCCGCACGCGCACCAGCGCCGGTTTGGAGTTTTTCAAGCTCAGCGGCCAAGGCCGTGAGCAAATGTTGTTTGGCAGAAAGCATAGGGCGCGATTTTACGGGGGCGGGGCCATTGTGCGCCGCCGGGCAGGTGCCATGAGTGTTTTTATGTGCAGCAATTACAGTTGTTCACAACTGCTGTCGCCCAGTGGTCACTTTGGCGCGTTAATCTGTGGACTGCACAAATCTGTGCGGTAATTTTGTTCTTGAATCATCTTTTTCGGAGTTCACACATGCGTCACACCCTTTCTATCGCGGCTTTGGGTTTTGCTTTGGTTTCTGGCATGGCTTTCGCCGCCGACCCTGTTAAGCCTGCAGTAGCCGCGACCGCCACTGCACCTTCCGCTTCTGCCCCTGCTGCCGAAAAAACAGCTCAGCAAAGCAAAATGGCCACCTGCAACAAAGAGGCCGAAGGCAAAAAAGGCGATGAGCGCAAAGCCTTCATGAAAGACTGCCTGAGTGCCAACAAGCAGGAAAAGCAGCAAAACAAAATGAAGACCTGCAACAAGGAAGCCGAAGGCAAAAAAGGTGACGAGCGCAAGGCCTTCATGTCCGAGTGCTTGAAGAAGTAACAGCAACTTCTTGCTTGACCTGCCCGTGTGATGCGCCCGCTTTTGCGGGCGCATGCATTTTGGGCAGGCCGATTCAAGAGGCGTGCGGTGGGTCCATGGCCCACCTTGAGGTGGTTTCTCAGCCCTTGGCCGCTTGCCAGTAACCGGGTTGTGCGTAATGGTGTTTCAGGTGGTCGATCCACAGCCGTACCCGCAACGGCAAATGTTTGCGCTGCGAAAACACCACAAAAATCCCGTTTGGGGGTGCGGCAAAATCTTCCAGCACCGCCACCAATTGGCCCGAGCGAATTTCACCCTCCACTTCCCAGGTGCTGCGCCAAGCGATGCCGTAACCGGCCAGGCACCAGTCGTGCAGCACTTGTCCGTCCGAGCAATCGAGGGGCCCGCCCGGGCGCAGGTGCACCACGTCCTGGCCTTGCGCTGGGTTGCGAAAGGCCCAGCCCCGGGTTTGCGAAGCGTCGCTCGACAAGGTCAGGCAGTCGTGTTGCAGCAAGTCGGACGGCTGCACAGGCGTGCCCCGCCGCGCCAGATAGCCCGGCGTGGCCACGCACAGGCGGCGGTTGTCGGCCATGCGCACACTCACCAACGACGAGTCGGGCAGATCCCCCACGCGCACCGCGCAGTCAAAGCCTTCTGCGGCCAGGTCCACCACCCGGTCGCTCAGGTTGAGCGAGATGGTGACATCGGGGTGCAGTTCCCGAAAACGCGGCACCAAAGGCGCCACATGCCGCCGACCGAAGCCGGCCGGAGCGGTGATGCGCAAATGACCACTGGCCTTGACGCCGCCTGCCGACACACTGGCTTCGGCATTCGCCACATCCGACAACAAACGCTGGCAGTCTTCCAAAAAAGCGCTGCCTTCGTGGGTCAGGGTGATGCGCCGTGTGGTGCGCACCAAGAGCTTGACGCCCAGGCTCTCTTCCAGTGCATCGAGCCTGCGGCCGATGATGGCCGGGGCCACGCCTTCGGCCCGGGCTGCGGCGGTCAGGCTGCCTTTGGTGGCAACCGAAACAAAGGTTTCGAAGGCTTTGAGCTTGTCCATGCGACCCGATTATGCGGGTTCAAGGTTGCAATGCTGCCGTTGCCGTGGTTGATTGATGCGCCAAAGGTGTGTTCAAGGGCCCGGCCAGCCTTTGGGTAAACCGGCTTCGGGCGTCATGCCATACAGCGGCTCGCCAGGCAGCCCGGCTTGGAGCGGCTCGCGGGCCGCCATGAGTTGGACCAGATCGATGCCAGTGTTCACGCCCATGGCCTCGAACATGAAGACCAAGTCTTCGGTCACCACATTGCCGGAGGCGCCGGGCGCGTAGGGGCAGCCCCCCAGACCGCCCAGCGAACTGTCAAAGGTGCGCACCCCCGCCTCATAAGCGGCCAGGCAATTGGCCAGCCCCAAGCCCCGGGTGTTGTGCATGTGGGCCGCGCCGGTCAAGGCGCCAATCTCATGGAGCAGGGCTTTGAACAAACGCGTGACTTGCGCTGGATTGCCCATGCCGGTGGTGTCCGACAGGCCGATTTCGTCAACGCCTGCTTGCGCCAGTTGCATCGCCAAGCGCAGCACATCACCCTCAGGCACCAAGCCCTGCAAAGTGCAGCCAAAAGCGGTGGACATGCCCACTTCGACCGGGACGCCCGGCGCGATCTCATCGCGTAGGCGCAACACGGCCCGCACCTCGTCGACCATGGCCTCGGGCGTCTTGCGCACATTGGCCAAGGAGTGTGCTGGGCTGGCCGACACGGGCAGGGTGATCTTTTGCGCCCCCGCTTGCAGCGCAGCCTGTGCTCCCCGCAAATTGGGCACCAGCGCCATCACCCGCACGCCGCTGTGGCGCAGCGCGTGCTGCACCACCTGCGCGGCATCGGCCATTTGTGGCAACAATTTGGCGGGCACAAACGAGGCGACTTCAATCTCGCGCAAGCCCGCCGCTGCGAGCGCGTCGATCCAGCGCAGCTTGTCGGCGGTGGGCATGGTGGCCTTGACCGATTGCAGGCCATCGCGCGGGCCGACTTCGCTGATCAGGATTTCTGGGCTTGTGGGTCGTGTCATGCCTGAATTATTGATCCGAGACTGTTGTGATCAGTTGTGTCATCACGGACGCCATTGGTTTTGTCAACCCCGATGCCATTGGTTTTGTCATACCGGACTTGATCCGGGATCCATGTTCTGCCAACGCCCGCCGTGAAAGTCCAAAAGATGGACCCCGGGTCAAGCCCGGGGTGACAAATATGGCCCGGGGTGACAAATATGGCCAATGGGCAAATATGGTTGGCGCATCATTTGTGCATAAAAGTCATGGGTCTATGAAGATCCGGCGGGTTTATTGGCGTCTAAATTTAGAATAGAGTGTTTGATTCATTGGGCCCCATGGCAGCTTGCCTGTTTTGAACAGGAGCCCCACCCCGTTTTTTTGACTTGATCCCAGAGGTTTTCATGACTGCACGCACCACCATCCACAATCTGCAAGTGGCCAACCCCTTGCTGAGTTTCATCAACGACCAGATGCTGCCCGCCACCGGCGTGGACAAAGATGTGTTCTGGAAAGGCTTCAACGACATCGTGGCCGACCTGGCCCCCAAAAACATCGCTCTGCTGGCCGAGCGTGACCGCATCCAGACCGCCATGGACCAGTGGCACACGGCCAATCCCGGCCCTGTGGCCGAAGGCAAGGCCATGAAGGCCTACCGTAAATACCTGAGCCAGATCGGCTACTTGGTGCCCGAGCCACGCAACGCGCAGGCCACCACCGCCAATGTGGACGCCGAACTGGCCAAGCTGGCAGGCCCTCAGCTGGTGGTGCCGATTTTGAACGCCCGTTACGCCCTGAATGCCGCCAACGCCCGTTGGGGTTCTTTGTACGACGCGCTGTATGGCACCGACGCCATCAGTGAAGCCGATGGTTGCGAAAAAGGCAACGGCTACAACCCCCAGCGCGGCGCCAAAGTCATCGACTACTGCCGCAACGTGCTCGACCGCACGGCTCCTCTGAAGACCGGCTCGCATGTCGGCAGCAAGGGCTACGCCGTCAAGGCCGGCAAGCTGGTGGTGACCCTGGCCAATGGCAAGAACACGACCTTGGCCGACGCCAAGCAGTTCGTGGGCTACACCGGTGACGCCAAGGCCCCAGCCTCCGTACTGTTCTTGCACAACGGCATCCACCTCGACCTGCAAATCAACAAGTCCACGCCCATTGGCAAGACCGACCCTGCTGGCGTGTCCGACCTGATCGCTGAAAGCGCTTTGTCCACCATCCTCGACCTGGAAGACTCGGTCGCCGCAGTGGATGCCGACGACAAAGTGCTGGCCTATGCCAACTGGCTGGGCATCTTGCAAGGCACATTGAGCGAAGAAGTGCAAAAAGGCGGCAAGACCTTCACCCGCACCATGAACGGTGACCGCGAGTACACCAAACCCGCGGGCAAGGGCACCGTCAAACTGCACGGCCGCTCGCTCATGTTTGTGCGCAACGTCGGTCACCTGATGACCAACCCCGCCATCCTGTACAAAGGCGCTGACGGCAAAAACCACGAGATCCCTGAAGGCATCTTGGACGCCATGGTCACCGTGACCTGCGCCTTGGTGGACTTGCAGAAAAAGTCCTCGCACCCCCTGCGCAATAGCCGCACCGGCAGCGTCTACATCGTCAAGCCCAAGATGCACGGCCCCGCCGAAGTCGCGTTCGCTGACGAGCTGTTTGGCCGCGTCGAAAAAGTCATCGGCATGAAGCCATCCACCGTCAAGCTGGGCATCATGGACGAAGAGCGCCGCACCAGCGCCAACCTCAAAGCCTGTATCGCCGCCGCCAAGAGCCGCGTGGCTTTCATCAACACGGGCTTTTTGGACCGCACAGGCGACGAAATGCACACCTGCATGCTGGCCGGCCCCGTCATGCGCAAGGGCGACATCAAGAACAGCACCTGGCTGGGCGCTTACGAGAAGAACAACGTCAACGTGGGCCTGGCCTGCGGCCTGCGTGGCCGTGCCCAGATCGGCAAAGGCATGTGGGCCATGCCCGACCTGATGGCCGACATGCTCAAGGCCAAGATCGGCCACCCCATGGCCGGTGCCAACACCGCTTGGGTGCCCAGCCCCACCGCCGCCACGCTGCACGCCATGCATTACCACCAGGTGGACGTGCCTGAACTGCAAAAGCAGATGGAAAAAGCGGTTGCCAAGCAAGACCCGAAGCAACTGCGCGAAGACACGCTCAACGCTTTGCTGCAGTTCCCCGTGGTCGCCAAAGACGCTGCCAACTGGTCCGAAGAAGACAAACAAAAAGAACTCGACAACAATGCCCAAGGCATCTTGGGTTATGTGGTGCGCTGGGTTGACCAAGGCGTGGGCTGCTCCAAAGTGCCCGACATCAACGGCGTGGGCCTGATGGAAGACCGCGCCACGCTGCGCATCAGCAGCCAGCACATGGCCAACTGGATGCAGCACGGCGTCGTGACCGAAAAGCAAGTCAAGCAAACCATGCAGCGCATGGCCGCTGTGGTGGACGCACAAAACGCGGGCGACGCGGCTTACCAGCCGATGGCGGGCAACTTTGCCAAGTCGGCGGCCTACAAAGCGGCTTGTGACCTGGTCTTCAAAGGCAAGGTGCAACCCAGCGGCTACACCGAGCCGCTGCTGCATGCTTGGCGTTTGAAGGTCAAGGCGGCCTGATTTTGGGCAGGCCTGACGCTTGAAAAAACGGCTCCTTCGGGAGCCGTTTTGCTGTGGGTCATGCGTTGCGACACCGGGCATGCCTGAAAATAGGGTTTTAGGAGGGCGCGATGCGCTGGATAGATCGGATTCCGATGTTGTGGCTGGTGGGCATTGCCGTTTACTTGGCGGGGGCTCCGTTTGTGCCCGAGCCGCATTTGGTCGAGAAGTGGCGCATGCTCATGCAAGGCAGCTTGAGCAAACCGATCGACATCTTTGATTTCTTCTTGCACACCGTGCCCATGGTGGTGCTGGCCATACGCCTGTGGCGTGACGCGCAGCGGCGTCGCCAAGGCAAGGATTGAGCCCTCACACCATGACACAGCAGGCTCTTGACCCTTGCCGCTGCCCCTTGTGCGGGCAGCCCAACGCCTGTGCCATGGCCTCGCCCCAAGCCGGGGCTGCAGCGTCCGGCCCCTGCTGGTGCACGCTGGTTCAGTTCAGTGCCGATTTGCTGAAACAAGTGCCCGAAGCGGCACGCAACAAGGCCTGTATTTGCGCGGCTTGCGTGGCGGCATCAGAACAGCCATCCCAAGGCAAAAGCCAAGGCGAAGGCGAAAGCGAAAGCGAAAGCGAAGTTGCATGAGCTTGGCCCAAGGCCCCCACAGTCTGCAGGCGCTGCAAGCGCGTTATGGCGAGCGGCACCGCTGGTTGCTGCTGCTGTCGGTGATGCTGGGCTCCATGGCGGCGGTGATGTCGTCGACCATCCTGAATGTGGCCATTCCCGACATGAGCCAGCACTTCACCCTGGGCCAAAGCCGGGTGCAATGGGTCACCTCGGGCTTCATGGTGGCGATGACGGTGTCCATGCTCACCACACCCTGGCTGCTGTCGCGTTACGGTTACCGCCGGGTGTATGAGGTGTGCATGTGGCTGCTGCTGGGCGGCGGGGTAGTGGGCGGCTTGGCCAACGATTTCCCGCTGGTCATGGCCGCACGCGTGGCCGAGGGTTTGGCGGCGGGTGTGGTGCAACCCATCCCGGCCATCATCATCTTGCGGGCCTTTGCCTCGCACGAACAGGGCCGAGCCAGTGGGCTGTTTGGTATGGGCGTGGTGCTGGCCCCGGCCATCGGCCCCAGCATTGGTGGCGTGTTGGTCGATGTGTTTGGCTGGCGTTCCATCTTTTTCATGGTGGTGCCGCTGGCCATGTTGGCGCTGTGGCTGTCGCGCCGCTTTGTGCCTACTTCAGCCCCGGGCGGTGTGCAGGCCGATGCGGGCAGCCCGGGCCTGGACTGGATTGGGCTGGCGCTGGCCAGCGTCTCCACGCTGATGCTGCTCAATGGCTTGGTGCAGCTGCGCGGCGATGACCTCACGGTGGCCGTAACTCTGCTGGTGCTGGCGGGCTTGGGCATGGCGTTATTTGTGGCCTGGCAGCGGCATTTGCTGCAGTCGGGGCGGCGCATGCGACGCACATCGTCCGGTCGAAAAGACCAAGTCCGCCAAGCGAGGCGTGGCCCGCTCATGAACCTGCAGGTGTTTGGCCACCGCCATTTCGCCATGGGGGCGCTGGTGTCTTTCACCTACGGCATTGCGCTGTTTGGCTCCACCTATTTGCTGCCGGTTTACATGCAGATGGGCTTGGGTCTGTCGCCTTCTTACATTGGCGCGGCCTTGTTACCGGCGGGGATTTTGCTGGCCATGACCATCGCGGCGGTGGGGCGTTTGTCACACCGCATGCCTCCCGCCCATTGGGTGAGTTGGGGGCTGGCCTTGCTGGCACTGTCGTTTGCGCTCATGCCACTGGTCCACCCGGCGGCGGGCTTGGCACTGCTTTGGATTTTGGTGATCCTCGGGCGTATTGGCCTGGGGTTCATCTTGCCTTCGCTCAATCTGGGCGCCATGCGGGGTTTGCCCAAAGACCTGATCCCGCAGGCGTCGAGCGTGATTGGCTTTGTGCGCATGCTGGGCGGCGCGGCGGGTGTGAGCATTTGCGCCATCGTGCTGGAGTGGCGTTTGGCGGTGTATGCCCATGCATCCGGCATCCCAAGTCGCGCCGATTTGCGGGCCTTCAACGAGACCTTTGTGTTTCTGGCCACCATGACCGCCTTGGCCTTGTTGGCCGCCTGGAAAATGGGCGAAGCCCCAACGCCCACCAAGAAAGACTGAACCATGTGCCAACTGCTCGGCATGAACTGCAACACCCCCACCGATGTGACCTTCAGCTTCAGCGGCTTCGCGCAGCGCGGCGGCATCACCGACAACCACGGCGACGGCTGGGGGATTGCTTTTTTTGAAGGCCAAGGCGTGCGCCACTTTGTGGACCACCAAAGCGCCAGTACCTCACCCATTGCCGACCTGATCCGCCGCTACCCGATCCAAAGCCAGAACGTCATCGCCCACATCCGTAAGGCCACCCAGGGCGAAGTGAGTCTGGAAAACTGTCACCCCTTTGTGCGCGAACTCTGGGGCCGCTACTGGGTGTTTGCGCACAACGGCAATTTGGTAGATTACGCGCCGCGCTTGCACGGCAGCTTTAAGCCCGTGGGGCAAACCGACAGCGAGCGGGCGTTTTGTTGGTTGATGCAAGAGCTGGCCAAGTCACACGCCAGTGTGCCCAGCGTGCAAGAGCTGTCACTGACGCTGCGCGAGTTGGTGCCCCAGATCGCCCGCTTTGGCACCTTCAACTTTTTGCTCTCCAACGGTCAGGCCTTGTGGGCGCACGCCAGCACCCACCTGCACTATGTGCTGCGCAAGCACCCCTTCACACAAGCGACTTTGAGCGACGAGGACCTGAGTGTGAACTTTGCCGAGCACACCCGCGAGACCGATCGGGTGGCGGTGGTCGTGACGCAGCCGCTCACCACCGATGAAAGCTGGGTGGCGTTTGAGCCAGGGCGTTTGTACACCTTTGAGGGCGGTGGTTTGAGCGCGACCCGTTGATCTGGCCCTGTTCTTTGGTCATCCCGGCCTTGAGCTGGGAT
>JBIKHW010000261.1:0-5015 GCA_044361935.1 Limnohabitans sp.
ACAGCGCCACCAGCCGGTAACACGCGGCCAAGTCCAGCCGCAGCTGCCATTCGTCGGGATGAACGCTGTCTTTTAAGGAAGGAATCTCAAACGCCATGGCCGTGCTCCGGGGGGTCAGCAAAAGGGATTCAGCTTAGCGGCAAGCGGGGTGGGGGGATGACTTGTTGGTGACTGGTGTGCGAGTCCTTGGCGTGGTTAATCGCGGTCAATGGACGGTTGTATGTGTTGTGGATTGGTTAGCGGTGCATCTGCACAACTTAAGCAAGCAAGTCATTGTTTTAGATTAAAGTGAGACCACAGACGCATCAACACATGTACACATCCACCTTCACGTTTGCAAAAAGGCAATTCGACGCTGAGTTCTATGCTCTTGACGAGGTCATTGCACAGATAGCGAAGTCCATCCCAGGGTACATGGGCGAAGAGTCTTGGGAAAACCAACAAACCGGCCTCATTTCGAATGTGTACTACTGGGAGTCCATGGATGCATTGCAATCATTGATGAAGCACCCTGAGCATATGAAGGCAAAGCAACAGCAGTCACGTTGGCTCAATGGCTTTCAAGTGGTCATTGCTAAAGTCACGGGCACGTATGGTGACAATCAAATTCAACATCCATTGGCTAGGCGAGTTGTCACCCAACAAAGTGCCGCTAATTAAGAGTGAAGGACACCTTCTTAGTGTCTAACTGCTTGCCTTAGCGTTTGTATTCAATCAAGCGTGATTCGGACCACCTCTGCACGCAAGGCGACCAAGCGCGAAGGCGCGTTTTACCGCGGTGGACAAGCATGAAAAAAGAATACAACCTGTCTAAATTGAAGTCTCGCAGGAACCCCTATGCGTCTAAGTTGAAGAAGCCTATGACCATGCGCCTTTCGGAGGACGTGGTGGACTATTTCAAGGGCATGGCCGAAGAATCCGCCGTTCCGTATCAGAGCCTGATCAATTTGTACCTGCGGGACTGCCTGGCCAACAGTCGAAAAGTGCAAATCAACAGGCCAAATACTTCGACAGCCGCCTGACCATCACCCCGGCCGCGTCAACGCTTCCAACCGCATCAGCCAAGCCCGCGCGTGCACCCCGCCATCGGCCACATCCCCACACATCTCCACCGACGCTTACAGTTGCCCGCACACCGCAGGCCGTTCGGGATGCCCAAAAATTTTGCAGCGCCGGTGTTCGTCAAGTTGAATGCAAGGCACACCCGCGGGTTTGCCGTTGGGCATGCCGGGGATGGGCGAGGAGATGGAGGGTGCGGTGCAGCAAGCGGCGCAGCCGGGGCGGCAGGTCAAAGTCATTCGGTCAAAAGCGTCCGGGTCAGCGAGGCCACAGGGCCCACATTTGCAGGGGTTGCTTCAGGCGTCCGGCCAGCTCGCCTGCTGCCGGGCCGGAGCCTGCGTAATAGTCGGCCCGCACGGCGCCCACGATGGCGGTGCCGGTGTCTTGGGCCAGCACCAGACGGTCAAAAGAGGTTTGAGGCCCGGTTGACTTCATCCACACCGGGGTGCCGTAGGGAATGCTGCGGCGGTCCACCGCAATCGAGCGCTCGGCCGTAAGCGGCACGCCTTGTGCGCCTTTGGGGCCGGGTGGTGTGGTCCCCACAGGCAGCGCTTCTTCGCGGAAGAACACCACACGCGGGTTTTGCCAGAGCAGCTCGTTCACCCGCGAGGGGTTGCGGTCAATCCAGGCCTTGATGCCGGGCCAGCTCGCGTCGGTGATGAGGCGGCGGTCCAGCAGCCAGCGGCCGATGCTTTTGTAGGGCTGGTCGTTGGTGGCGGCGTAGGCCATGCGCACCCAGCGCTGGCGGCCGTCGGGTTCGGTCACATTCACCAGGCCCGAGCCCTGGATGTGCAGCACCATGGCGTCCACCGGGTCGGCCAAATACAGCAGCTCTTTGCCGCGCAGGGCGGCGCGGGCGGCGGGCAGGGTTTCCATTTCTTGTCGGCTGAACCAGGGTTTGCGCTGGCCCAGCTGGGCAGGCGGGGCGTACAGCGGCACCTGGAATGCGCCTTGTGCCCGGCGCGAACCTGTCAGGGCCGGTTCGTAATAACCGGTCAGCAGGCCTTCGCCGCGTTGGTCCAGCGCCTCGATGCGGTAGGGCTGGAGTTTTTCACGCATCCAGCGGCGCTGTTCGTTGGCGCTGGCGCTGGCCAGTTGGGCGATTTCGGGGCACAGCGCCCGCCAGTCGGGGGTCGGTCGTTGGCAGCTTTGTTGCCAGGCGGGCCAGGCTTCGTTGACGGCGTCGCGGTCCATGCCGGGCAACTCGGACCAGCGCACGGGTACCCAGCGGCTTTGCTCGCGCACCAGGGTGGGCGGCAGGGGGCGCGTGTCTTCCATGCTGGGCACGGGCACGGGCACGGGCAGGGGCGATGGGCTTGAGGTGGGCGGGGTTTGCACCACGGGCGCGACCGAGCAGGCGGCCAGCATGCCTACAATCGCGGCCATCAAGAAGCCGACCCGCAACGGGCGGCGGGTCAAGAAACGGGGTTTTTGCATGGGTCTGATTTTGCTGGAAGCTTTTCTGGCCTTGTGTATCTTCATTGTGATTGTCTGGTGGACCATGTTTTCCGGCCGCAGCAAAGGTGAATTGCGCCAAGCCCCGACTGCGCCTGATCAAGCGCCCAACGAGGCTAGCCAGCAAGCCCCGGTGACGGCCATGAGTGAGGCAGCCCCACCCACAGCGCCTACAAACCCAACAGCCAATGCAACACCTGACGACACCCGCCGCTGAAGCGGTCAGTCCAGCAGGGTGTGTGCGCCTTCAAAGCGCTGCGCGTAATAGGTGCTGCTGAGTGCGTCGATGCGCACCCCGGTGCGCGGGTTGCTGGCGTGCACAAAGCGGCCGTCGCCCACATAAACACCCACATGCGAGTGGCGTGCGCCCAGCGTGTTGAAAAACACCAGATCGCCCGGCTGCAAGTCAGCCCGGTCGATGGGGCGGGACAGGCGGCCCAAGTCAGCCGCAGATCCCTTGACGCGCAAGCCACCCCCTTCGCGCAGCACATGGGCCACCAGGCCCGAGCAGTCAAAGCCCGTGGCCGGGCCACGTCCGCCCCAGGCGTAGGGCGTGTCGAGCAAAGACAGCGCAACCATGGCCACATCGTTGCGCACGGTGTTGTAGGGGCCAGACGGCCGCTGGCGCGATGCAGCAGGCTTGGCGGGCACACCACTGGCAGGCGCAGTTTGGCGAGCTGGCGGCGATGAGCAACCCGCAAGCAACAGGGCAGCACCCAGACCGCTGAGCAAGCAGCTGCGTCGTGTGTTGGATTGCGCAGTTGTGTTCATGCCAGCTGCCGCATCAGGTTGGCGAGTTCCACCGCCGACTTCACTTCCATCTTGTCGAACACCCGGGCGCGGTGCACCTCCACCGTGCGCACGCTGATGTCGAGCTGATCGGCGATGAGTTTGTTGGGCAGGCCTTCCACCACTAGGCGCATCACGTCGCGTTCGCGCTCGGTCAGCTCCAGCAGGCGCGACTGCAGGCGCTGCTGGGTTTGTCGGGCCACCAAGCGCTCTTGTGACAAGGCCAAGGCTTGCTCCACACGGTCGACCAGGGCGTTGTCCGAAAAAGGCTTTTCGCAAAAATCAAAAGCCCCACGCTTGACGCTGTCCACCGCGGTGGGAACATCGGCGTGGCCGGTTAAGAAAATCACGGGCCAGGCTTGGGCTATGCCTTTGGCCAAGAGTTGCTCAAACAAGGCCAGGCCACTCATGCCGGGCATGCGCACGTCCAGCAAAATACAGGCCGATTGCTGCAGCAGGGCCGGGTCGGGTTGCCATGCGGCGCCGACACCTGCGACGACAGATGCGCCGTTGCCTTGGACCATGGCCAAAAAAGCTTCGGCGCTGTCAAAAGACTCGCTGAGCAAGCGCCGCGTGCGCAGCAACCAGGCCATGCCCTCGCGCACGCTGGCGTCGTCATCCACAATGAAAACGGTGGGCGTGTCGGTGAAATTCATGCGGTGATCTTATCCAAAAGCACAGCGGGCAAGGTGAAGCGAAAGACCGTGCCCCGGGGTGTCAGGGGCTCGAAACTCAGGTGGCCGCCGTGCTGCTCAACCACCGTGCGGCACAGGCTCAGGCCTAGGCCCATGCCTTCGGTCTTGGTGGTGAAAAAGGGCGTGAACAGCTGCTTGGCCACGTCTTCGCCAATGCCCACGCCCACATCGCTGACCGAAAACTCTACCCAGCCATGTTCGGCGTTCGATGCGGCACGCCGCGCCTGCAGCACCAGCACACGCTCGGTGCTGCCGGGTTGGTCCATGGCCTGCATGCCGTTGCGGGCCAGGTTCAGCAGCACCTGCTCGACCATGGTGCGGTCGCAAAGCACCGGGGGCAGTTTGGGCTCGATGCGGGTGTGCACCTTGACCTGCAGTTTTCGCGCTTGCAGGTTGACCAGCGGGGCAATCGCGTCGAGCAAGGCCACGGGCGTCACGGCTTCGCGGGCCTGGTCGCGGCGGCGCACAAAGTCGTGCACGCTGTTGATGACCTTGCCCGCCCGCCCGGCTTGCTCGGCAATGCGGCGCAAGGCCATGTGCACATCGTCCAGGGTTTGTGGCACGGCGGCGGGGTCTTTGAGCAGGTTGAGCGAGCCATTGGCATAACTGGCGATGGCGGCCAACGGCTGGTTCAGTTCGTGGCTGAGCAAGGAGGCCATCTCGCCCACGGTGGCTAGGCGGGCGGTGGCTTGCAGCCGCTCTTGGCTCGCCCGCGAGAGTTCTTCAATGCGCCGCTGTTCGCTGATGTCGATCACTGCGCCCATCCAGCCGGTTTGTTGGCCTTGACCACTGATGAGCGGCGCTTCGATGATGAGCACTTCAAAACGGGTGCCATCGGCACGCATGAAGACCGACTCAAAGCCTTCACGTGGCGGTGCGTTGCCTGCCAACCGGATGGCTTGGCGTTGCTGGTATTCGTCCACCATTTCCGGGGGCCAATAGGGCATGGGGGCCAGCTTGCCCGTGAGTTGTTCTGCAGTCAGCCCCACCATTTGGCAAAAGGCCGGGTTCACGTAG
>JBIKHW010000263.1:0-5009 GCA_044361935.1 Limnohabitans sp.
GATGATGTTCTCAGCGGCGCTTTGTGCACCCGTCACGATATGCACCTTGGCCTCAAGGCGCATGCCGCTCATGCCGATGGGCTCTTTCACTTCTTGGTTGTCGATCACGAATTCCTGAGGGGCCACCAGCAGCAGCCGCTGGTCGCTGGAGATGTTGATGGCCCGCGCCGTCTCCATCACCCTGGCCAAATCGGCCTGGCTAACCTCTTTGTCTTTGATGGCCACCATACCACTGGAGTTGATGCCGCGTATATGGCTGCCTGTGATGCCGCAATTGACTCTCGTGATCTTGCAATCGGCCATCAATTCGGCCTCTTTCAAGGCCTGTTGAATGCTTTGCACGGTGGCGTCAATATTGACCACCACACCCCGCTTGAGTCCATTACCCGGGGCAATTCCCAGTCCTGCGATCTTGAGCGCGCCATCCGGCATCACCTCGGCCACCACGGCCATCACTTTGGATGTCCCAATGTCCAAACCGATCACCAGATCTTTGTACTCTCTAGCCATATCAACCACCGTTTCCGTTTGATTTGCGCACCTTGATCACTCAAAGCTTGTTCTTATTCCACCGTTGTCACACCTTGCAAATGCAAGGCATAACCATTTTTGTGCCGCAGATCGGCACTGATCAGAGCGGTGGGAGTTCGCTGGTAACTCGATGTCACCTGCGACAACGTTGTCAAAAACACCACCAGCCTTTGCGTCAACTCTGTAGCTGTGCCTTGGCCCAGTTCGATCCAAGCGCCATTATTTGTTTCGACACGCCAACTGCCGCGTGGCGTCAACTCGATCATTTCTATGGTCATGTCCGATTCCTTAAATCGAGGATTCAAGGCCACGTACATGCGGGCCACTTCCAACGACCCGTGTTCAGGGCCCTTCATTCGCGGCAAGCGCTCGGCATCGCTATCCTCCAAGCTGGCCTCAAACACTTGCCCCTGTTCATTGACCATGGTGTTGGCCCCCTCTTCGCCCCAAATAGCAATGGGGTGGTGCTCCAACAACACAGCCCGTAATCTGTTGGGGAAATCCCGGTGCACGATCGCCATGCGGACCCACGGCACGGCTTCAAAGGCTTGGCGCGTCTGGTCAAGATCAATACTGAAAAAATTACCTTTTAGATTGGGCAGCACTTGAGTGCGGAAGGTGAAAGCATTGTTGCGATCGACTTCGCCTTGCACAGTGATGACTTCCACTTCAAAGGCGGGGTGCCGCAGCAACCATCCCGCCAAGCCAGCCAAAGCCAACACCACAAACACCACCACCAGCCAAGCTGTGGCCATACGCATGAGGCGAATATCGGTTGGCAAGGGCGCAGGTTTTTTCACGGCGCGGACTCCCTGTAATCCAGTTCGGCTTCGACCAGCAAATGGACACACAAAGCCTGGTAGTCCATGCCATCCACCGCCGCTGACATGGGTACCAATGAATGGCTTGTCATGCCGGGAGATGTGTTGATCTCAAGCAAATACGGTTGGCGTGTGACTCCGTCGATCATCACATCGATACGGCCCCAACCCCTACAGCCGAGTACTTGGTAGGCCTTAACCACCAACGCCTGAATAGCGGCTTCTTCGGCTGAGGACAAACCACTGGGGACCAAGTATTGGGTGTCGTCTGTGAAATATTTGTTTTGGTAGTCGTAGTTGCCATCTGGCGCCACGATGCGGATCAAGGGCAAGGCGCGTGCCTCGTCCCCCGCTCCCAGCACCGGACAAGTGACCTCATCGCCCACAATGCACTGTTCGCACAAAATGTCGTGATCGCAAGCTGCTGCGGCCAACAATGCGTCGCGCAGGTCTTTCGCATGCTGCACCTTGGTCACGCCAATGGACGATCCTTCGCGAGCAGGTTTCACAATGAGCGGCAAACCCAATATAGCGACCAATTCTTGCGCTGACACCGTGTCGATTTGCGAGGGATGCAGCAACACATGGTTCGGCGTGGGTAAACCCTCGGCCCGCCAAACCCGTTTGGTCATCACTTTGTCCATGGCCATGCTCGAAGCCATCACGCCCGAGCCGGTATAGGGCACACCGAGCAACTCCAGCGCACCTTGAACGGTGCCGTCCTCCCCGTAACGACCGTGCAAAGCAATGAAGCACCGCGTGAAACCCTCGCGTTTGAGTTCGCTCATATCTCGCTGCGCTGGATCAAATGCTTGGGCGTTCACGCCGGCGGCCAACAGGGCCTGCAGCACACCCTGCCCTGACATCAACGACACCTCACGCTCAGCAGAGCGCCCACCCATCAGTACCGCCACCTTGCCCAAATCGGTCAAGTTTTTTTGTGCCGACTTCTTGACTTGTTGGTTCATGTACCCACCCCATTGGATTTATTTTTTGTGGCCCACGCCACCACTTGACCAGGTGTCGCACCAATTGAGCCCGCCCCCATGCAGATGAGCACATCACCATCGCGCGCGTTGTTCATGACGGCTTTTGGCATATCGGCGATTTGGTCCACAAACACCGGTTCTACCTTGCCCGCCACCCGCAACGCTCGGGCCAGCGATCGGCCATCTGCAGCCACGATGGGCGCTTCGCCAGCTGCGTACACCTCGGACAACAAAACGCTGTCGCAGCCTTGGCCAATGACTTTGACAAAGTCTTCAAAGCAATCTCGCGTGCGGCTGTAGCGGTGCGGCTGAAAAGCCAGTACCAATCGCCGACCTGGAAATGCCCCACGGGCTGCGGCCAGCGTGGCGGCCATTTCCACCGGATGGTGTCCGTAATCATCGATGACGGTGAACAGCCCTTGGCCATCTGCAGTGGGCACATCGCCATAACGCTGAAATCGCCGACCGACTCCCTTGAAGCGGGCCAATGCGCTTTGCACCGCCGCGTCATCCACGCCCAACTCCACGGCCACCGCAATCGCAGCCAAGGCATTGAGCACGTTGTGCTCACCAGGCAAGTTCAACACAATGGGCAAATCTGGTAGGGTCACGCCGTTGCGCCTCTGGACCGTGAAATGCATGCGCTCTTTTTCTGCCCGCACGTCGACGGCTCGAACCTGCGCACCTTCGTGAAATCCGTAAGTGGTCACGGGGCGGGCAATGGTGTCCGCAATGGACTGCACGCCTGGATCGTCCGAGCAAACGATGGCTGTGCCGTAAAACGGCATGCGGTGCAAAAACTCCACAAATGCCGCCTTGAGTTTGACCAAGTCATGGCCATAGGTTTCCATGTGGTCTGCATCAATGTTGGTCACCACAGCCATCACGGGCAGCAAGTTCAAGAAGGATGCATCAGACTCGTCGGCCTCGACCACGATGTAGTCACCCGTGCCCAGCTTGGCGTTGGCACCAGCGCTATTTAGACGGCCACCGATCACAAACGTGGGGTCCAGTCCTGCCTCAGCCAAGACGCTCGCCACCAAACTGGTGGTGGTGGTTTTGCCATGCGTTCCAGCAATCGCGATGCCTTGCTTCATGCGCATGAGTTCGGCCAACATGACGGCGCGAGGAACGATGGGGATGTGACGTGCTCGCGCAGCCAGCACCTCAGGGTTATCAGCTTTGACGGCGGTCGATGTCACCACCGCATCGGCGTCTTGTACGTTACCAGGGTTGTGTCCCACATGGGTTTCGATGCCCAAAGCGGCCAAACGCTGCAGGGTAGCGCTGTCGTTTAAATCTGAACCTGAGATTAGGTAGCCCAGGTTCAACAACACTTCAGCAATGCCACTCATGCCCGAACCGCCCACGCCAATGAAATGTATTTTTCGGATCGCGTGTTTCATCTCGCCATTTCCTCACAAGCCATCACAACCTCGCGGGTTGCATTTGTTTTTTTCTGGGCATGGGCTTTTTGCGCCACATCCAGCAAGTTTTCACGGCTCAAGGCCGACAGCCTTTCGGCCAAATTTTGTGGCGTCAATTCGGCCTGGGGAGTTAACCAGCCGCCTCCCGCAGCCACCAAAAACTGTGCATTGGTGGTTTGGTGGTCGTCGACCGCAAAAGGAAACGGCACGAACAAGGCAGCCACGCCCACCGCCGCCAGTTCGGTCACGGTGCTGGCACCTGCGCGGCAGATCACCAGATCAGCCTGTGCGAAGGCGCTGGCCGTGTCGTCAATAAACGGTGTCAATTCAGCCTGCACACCCGCGGCTGCATAGTTTGTCCGAAGTGCTTCAATTTGCTTGGCCCCACTTTGGTGGATGACTTGCGGACGCGTGGTCTCTGGCATCAATGCCAATGCTTGGGGCACGATGTCATTCAATGCCTTGGCTCCCAGGCTGCCGCCAACCACCAACACGCGCAAGGGGCCGCTGCGCCCGGCAAAGCGTTCAGCCGGCGTGGCCTGCTCGGTGAAGGAACGTCGCAGAGGGTTACCCACCCACTGCCCTGTCTTGAAGACACCGGGAAATGCAGTAAAGACCCGGTCGGCCAATTGCGCCAGCACTTTGTTGGCCATGCCCGCCACCGAGTTTTGCTCGTGCAGAACCAAAGGTTTGCTCCACAGGCTGGCCATCATGCCGCCCGGAAAAGTGATGTAACCGCCAAGGCCAAGCACCACATCGGGCTTGACGCGGCGCACCACCTGAAGGCTTTGCCAAAAAGCGCGCAGCAAGCGCAGCGGCAACAAGGCCAGAGTTTGAATGCCCTTGCCGCGCACACCACCAAAATCCACTGGCTCAAAGGCAAAGCCACGCGGCGGCACCAATTGGCTTTCCATGCTGTCTGGCGCACCCAACCAATGCACGCGCCAACCGGCTTCGCGCAAGGCTTCGGCCACAGCCAAGCCCGGGAAAATGTGTCCGCCTGTACCCCCCGCCATGACCAAGGCCGTTTTTCGCGTGTCCGTCATGGCCGCCCTCCCCGCATCATTTCTTTATTCTCGGCGTCGATGCGCAGCACGATCGCGATCGCTATCAAGTTCATCAAGATGGCCGAACCGCCGTAACTCATCAGCGGCAAGGTCAGGCCCTTGGTGGGCAAGGCCCCGAGGTTCACGCCCATGTTGATGAAGGCCTGAAAACCGATCCAGATGCCCACGCCTTGC
>JBIKHW010000262.1:0-5009 GCA_044361935.1 Limnohabitans sp.
GCTCTGGAGCATGCCTCGAAAAGGCTTTAGAAATGGGCTGGTCAAGCGGCTAAAATCATCCGGTTATGCAGGTTGTCCGAGGGCGGCTTGTCGGGTTGGTGGGGTCGTGTGCCCTGCGGGCCCGGATTTCATGAAACTTTTAACCAGACAGGATAGACGGTCTCTTTTTCAGCCCCTGGGCTGAAGGTGGATCTAATTGACATGGCCATCCCATTCCTCACCAAGATCTTCGGCAGTCGCAACGACCGCCTGCTCAAAACCTACCGCAAAACCGTCGAGCGCATCAACGCCTTGGAAGCCGGGCTCGAAAGCTTGAGCGACGATGAGCTGAGGGCCAAAACACAAAACTTCCGTGACCGCGCCGCCGCGGGGGAGAGTCTGGATGCTCTGCTACCTGAGGCGTTTGCTGTGGTGCGCGAGGGCTCCAAGCGGGTCATGAAGATGCGTCACTTTGACGTGCAGCTCGCCGGTGGCATTGCGCTGCACAACGGAAAGATCGCCGAGATGCGCACGGGCGAGGGTAAAACCCTGACGTCCACGCTGCCCGCTTACCTCAACGCCATCGCAGGCAAGGGCGTGCATGTGGTCACGGTGAACGACTACTTAGCCAGCCGCGACGCCACCTGGATGGGCAAGCTCTACAACTTCCTGGGTCTGACGGTGGGCATCAACCTGCCCCAGCTGCCACGCGAGGAAAAGCAGGCTGCTTACAACGCCGACATCACCTACGGCACCAACAACGAATACGGTTTTGACTACCTGCGCGACAACATGGTCTATGAAGCCCATGACCGTGTCCAGCGGCCCCTCAACTACGCCATCGTTGACGAGGTGGACTCGATCCTGATCGATGAGGCCCGCACGCCTTTGATCATCAGCGGTCAGGCCGAAGACCACACCGCCACTTACCTGGCCATGAACCAGGTCGTGCCGCTGCTCACCCGCCAAGAGGGCGAGGCTGATCCGCGCACCGGCGAGGGCATCATCACCCCGGGTGATTTCACCGTCGATGAAAAATCGCACCAGGTCTTCTTGACCGAAGACGGCCACGAAAAAGCCGAGGGGGTGCTGTCGCAAATGGGCCTGATCCCCGAAGGCACGAGTCTGTACGACCCGGCCAACATCACGTTGATGCACCACCTGAATGCCGCCTTGCGTGCGCAGCATCTGTACCACCGTGACCAGCACTATGTGGTGCAGGATGGCGAGATCGTCATCGTGGACGAATTCACTGGCCGCCTGATGACCGGTCGCCGCTGGAGCGATGGTTTGCACCAAGCCGTGGAGGCCAAAGAAGGCGTGCAGATCCAGGCGGAAAACCAGACCTTGGCATCCATCACCTTCCAAAACTATTTCCGCCTGTACAACAAGATCGGCGGAATGACAGGCACGGCTGATACCGAGGCTTATGAGTTCCAGGAAATTTACGGCCTGGAGACGGTGGTCATTCCGCCGCACCGCAAGAGTCAACGCGACGACCAGTTGGACCGCGTCTACAAAACCTCACAAGAACGTTACACCGCGGCCATTGCCGACATCCGCGAATGCCACGAACGAGGCCAGCCGGTGCTGGTGGGCACCACCTCGATTGAAAACTCGGAGCTGATTGCCCAGCTGCTGACCCAGCAAAAGCTTCCTCACCAGGTGCTCAACGCCAAGCAGCATGCCCGCGAGGCGGACATCGTGGCCCAGGCCGGTCGACCAGGCATGATCACTATCGCCACCAACATGGCCGGTCGCGGCACCGACATTGTGCTGGGTGGCAACATCGAAAAAGACGTGCAGGCCATTGAAGCCGATGAAAGCCTGCCCGAATCTGCCCGCCAGGACAAAGTGGCCCAGTTGCGCGAGCAATGGAAAGTGGTGCACGAGCAGGTCAAGGCCTTGGGCGGTTTGCGCATCATCGCCACCGAGCGCCACGAGTCGCGCCGAATTGACAACCAGCTGCGTGGCCGCTCGGGCCGCCAGGGTGACCCCGGCTCTTCACGCTTTTATTTGAGCCTGGACGATCCCTTGATGCGCATTTTTGCGGGCGACCGCGTGCGCTCCATCATGGACCGTTTGAAGATGCCCGAAGGCGAAGCTATCGAAGCGGGCATTGTGACGCGCAGCATCGAAAGCGCACAGCGCAAGGTGGAAGCCCGTAACTTCGACATCCGCAAGCAGCTGCTGGAATACGACGACGTGTCCAACGACCAGCGCAAGGTGATTTACCAGCAGCGCAACGACATTCTGGACGCGAAGGACATGCACGCCCAGATCACGGCGTTGCGTGAAGGTTGCTTCACCGATCTGGTGCGCCAGCATGTGCCCGCTGAATCGGTGGAAGAGCAGTGGGACCTGCCAGGTTTGGAAAAGGTGCTGGCCGAAGAGTGGGGCTTGAGTCTGGACTTGCAAGGCAAGGTGGCGGCATCGAGTGCCATTACAGACGAGGACCTGCTGGAGATGGTCATCACAGCAGCCCATGCGCAATTCCAGGCCAAGCTCGAACAGGTGGGGGCCGAGAGTTTCGTGTCATTTGAACGCATGATCTTGCTGCAAAGCATCGACACCCACTGGCGCGAACACTTGAGCGCGCTGGACTACCTGCGACAAGGCATTCACCTGCGTGGCTACGCGCAAAAGCAGCCCAAGCAGGAATACAAACGTGAAGCATTTGAGTTGTTTGGCCAACTGCTAGATGCCGTGAAAAACGAAGTCACCAAGACCTTGATGATGGTGCGAATCGATTCGGGCGACAAAATTCAGCAAGCAGCGCAAGCCATTGAGGAGAGGGCTGAGCAGATCGGCAATGTGACCTACACCGCACCGGATGAAACTGGCCAGCCACAAGTGCAGGCTGCCGGAGCTGCTGCTGGCGCAGGTGGGCTGGCCGATTTGGCCAACACTTGGGGTCAGGTTGGACGCAATGAGCCGTGCCCCTGTGGCAGTGGCAAAAAATACAAACACTGCCACGGCAAGCTGGCCTGACAGGGCTGGACGAATGAAGCGGGCTTCGGCCCGTTTTGTCCTTGTGCCGTCAAATTACCGATTGTTTTCCTGAAGGATGTTTATGCCCGTAAATTTGCCACCGCTGGACCCCTCCCAACTCCAGCCCATCGCGGGCGTGCGCATCGGTATCGCCGAAGCAGGCGTACGCAAGGCCAACCGAAAAGACCTCACGGTGTTTTTACTGGACGAAGGCACCAGCGTCGCGGGCGTGTTCACATGCAACCGCTTTTGTGCCGCACCTGTGCAGGTCTGCCGTGAGCACCTGGCCACGGGCAGTTCTTTGCGGGCTTTGGTCATCAATACGGGAAACGCCAATGCGGGCACAGGCGCACCGGGCCTGGCCCATGCCCGTCAGACGTGCGAGGCCTTGGCCGCGCTGCTGAACTGCACGCCTGCGCAGGTGCTGCCGTTTTCGACCGGCGTGATCATGGAGCCGCTGCCCGTGGACCGCATCGTGTCGGGCCTGCCTGCTGCACTGGCAGACGCGCAAGCCGCTCATTGGGCTAAGGCCGCAGAAGGCATCATGACCACCGACACCGTGCCAAAAGCGGCGAGCGTGCAGGTGCAAGTGGGTGGCCGGGCCGTGAGCATCACTGGCATCAGCAAGGGCGCGGGCATGATCCGCCCCAACATGGCGACCATGCTTGGCTTTGTAGCCACCGATGCCTCTATCGATCCAGCCTTGTTGCCCGCGATGGTCAGGCAGCTGGCCGATGGCTCGTTCAACCGCATCACCATCGATGGCGACACTTCTACCAACGATTCCTTCATGCTGATCGCCACGCACAAGGCGGAGAATGCCCCTATCAAGTCACTCGATAGCGCAGACGGCCAGGCCTTGTTGCAAGGTCTGATGCAAGTGGCCCGCCAACTGGCGCATGCCATCGTGCGCGATGGCGAGGGCGCGACCAAATTCATCACCGTGCAGGTCGAAGGCGGCCGCACAGGCGAAGAGTGCCGCCAGGTGGCTTATGCCATTGCGCATTCGCCCTTGGTCAAAACTGCTTTCTTCGCCAGCGACCCGAACCTGGGCCGTATCTTGGCCGCTGTGGGTTATGCGGGCATCGATGATTTGGACCAGGGCCTGATCGAACTGCACCTGGACGATGTGCATGTGGTCTCACAAGGCGGCCGACGCGCCGAGTACCGCGAAGAAGATGGTCAACGCGTCATGAAGGGCAGCGAGATCACCGTGCGCGTGGGCCTAGGCCGGGGCACCGCCAGCGACACGGTGTGGACCTGCGACCTGAGCCACGATTACGTCACCATCAACGCGGACTACCGTTCATGAATACGCCCGCCACCTCCGCTTTGGACCAACTGCTGGCCAAAGTCAGCCAGCTGGTGGACCGCATCGAGTCGGTCTTGCCCCAGCCCCTGTCTGCGCCCGACTGGACGCAGGCCATTGCTTGGCGTTACCGCAAGCGGTCCTCGGGTCACGGCGTGCTCGAACCGGTGCGCCATGTGGCGGCCATGACGCTGGCTGACCTCAAGGAAATCGACGACCAAAAAGAAAAGTTGCAGCGCAACACCGAGCAGTTTGTAAACGGCCACCCGGCCAACAACGTACTTCTAACAGGCGCTCGTGGTACCGGCAAGTCCTCGCTCATCAAGGCCTGCTTGAACACCTACGCGCCGAAAGGTCTGCGCTTGATTGAAGTGGACAAGGAAGACCTGACCGACCTGCCAGACATCATCGAAGTGGTGGCGGGACGCCCAGAAAAGTTTGTGGTCTATTGCGACGACCTGAGCTTTGAAGACGGCGAGCCGGGCTACAAGGCGCTCAAGTCCATTTTGGATGGCACCGTGGCGGCCTCGACCCCCAATGTGCTGGTGTACGCCACCAGCAACCGTCGCCACCTGCTGCCCGAGTACATGAGCGAGAACCTCACCTACAAACACACCGAGGACGGCGAAGTTCATCCGGGTGAAGGCGTGGAAGAGAAGATTTCGTTGTCCGAGCGCTTTGGCTTGTGGATCAGTTTCTACCCCTTCTCACAAGACGAGTACCTGACCAT
>JBIKHW010000264.1:0-5004 GCA_044361935.1 Limnohabitans sp.
GGCTAGTTGCTCAGGTGGTCTTGCAGTTCCAGGTCGTGAATGGGGGATTCACGGCGGTTGATTTGCGCGACTTTTTCGGGGACGATGTCCAGTGCCACCACTTGGTGGCGTTGGGCCAACAAAACGGCCATGGACAGGCCCACATAGCCCGTACCGGCAATTGCAATCTTCATTCGACACTCACGTTCATGGTGTAACCGTTGGCCTTGAGCAGCGCGTGGCGCTTGGCCTCCATCAGGTCTGCCTGGACCATTTCTTGGCACATTTGCTGTACCGTGATTTCTGGAACCCAGCCGAGTTTTTGTTTGGCTTTGGTGGGGTCGCCGAGCAGGGTTTCGACTTCGGTGGGGCGGAAGTAGCGGGGGTCGATGCGGATGATGGGGACGGGGGATGGATCCCGGGTCGAGCCCGGGATGACATCATTTTGGGGGATGACATCTGGGGATGGATCCCGGGTCGAGCCCGGGATGACATTTTTGGAGGGGATAACGGCGTAACCTACTTCATCAACGCCCTCGCCTTGCCAGGTGATTTGCATGCCGAGTTCGGCGGCGGTCCATTCGATGAATTGGCGCACGCTGTATTGCACGCCGGTGGCAATGACAAAGTCTTCGGGCTGGTCTTGTTGCAGCATCATCCACTGCATGCGCACATAGTCTTTGGCGTGGCCCCAGTCGCGCAGGGCGTCGATGTTGCCCATGTACAGACACTCTTCCAGCCCTTGGCTGATGTTGGCCAGGCCCCGGGTGATTTTGCGGGTGACAAAGGTTTCGCCCCGGCGTGGGCTTTCGTGGTTGAACAAGATGCCGTTGCAGGCATACATGCCATAGGCCTCGCGGTAGTTGACCGTGATCCAGTAGGCATAGAGCTTGGCCACCGCATAGGGGCTGCGGGGGTAAAAGGGGGTGGTTTCTTTTTGCGGGGTTTCTTGCACCAGGCCATACAGTTCGCTGGTACTGGCTTGGTAAAAGCGGGTTTTCTTTTCCAGCCCCAAGATGCGAATGGCTTCCAAAATGCGCAGGGTGCCAATGCCATCCACATCGGCGGTGTATTCGGGGCTTTCAAAACTGACGGCCACATGGCTCATGGCGGCCAGGTTGTAGATTTCGTCGGGCTGCGTTTCTTGGATGATGCGCACCAGGTTGCTGGTGTCGCTCAGGTCGCCATAGTGCAGTTTGAAGTTGGCGTTGCTGACGTGGGGGTCTTGGTAGATGTGGTCCACGCGCTGGGTGTTGAAGCTGCTGGCCCGGCGTTTGATGCCGTGGACGATGTAGCCTTTTTCTAACAAGAATTCGGCCAGGTAGGAGCCGTCTTGGCCGGTGATGCCGGTGATCAATGCCACTTTGGGGGTGACTTTGGGGGTGGTTGTGGTCATGTCAGGGAAGGGATGGATTCCCGCCTTCGCGGGAATGACGGGAGTGCGCGGGAATGACTGCTGAGCGCGGGTAGACCAGGTTTGGTTTATTGTGGGTTTTGCCAGTGCCAGCCACGAGATTGGGCTTTGCTGCGCAGCAGTTTCGCTTTTTGTTCCCTGGCGGTGCTGATGTGTGCTGAATAGTCGATGCTGCAGTGCTCGACGTAAGGGTGACCATCTTCTATGACGGGCAGCTCAAGTTGGTCACATTCAGACCAACAGACCGCCATGACGCCAGCGGATTGACTACCGTTTGCGGTGTAGCGCTCCCACGCAGCTTTCGCTTGGACCAGATCGCCGTTGTCGACAGAGAGATGACCTTGGTCTTTGGGCGTTGGCCTGAAAGCTTGGGATGTCACCCGACCGGCTTGTACAAAGCTGGGGTGAATTTGGCGCAATAGCAAGGTTTCGGGCGTCACGCTTGGGCTCCGTCGATTTGCTGCAGGGCGTTATTGAGCCTTTGCCAGCCAATACGGTCGCTCAGCACTAAGGCTTCGTCTTGCTGGTTTTGAGTCACCAAGTTCAATGCCTGGTAGGCACCCACGCGCGTTGACAGGTCGATTTCAAGACTGACCTCCCAGTCGCCCAAGCTCCATTCGGCCTGGATGCCGCCTTCGGTTGTGGGATAAAGGTGGGGCAGTGGCAAGCTGGCATCAAAGTTGTCTTCAAAGGCTTGCGCCAGCCATTGCGCGAGCTTGGGGTCGGGTACTTGCCCTTTGCCGTCTAGCCAGCCTGCTTTGAGTTCTGCGAGGGCCGACAAGCGCAAGGTGACATCAAGCGGGTCTAGTGTGCTGATGTGTTCGACGGACTCAAAGCCTCTGAGGTGTCCTTGCCTGTCTTTTTCGACCACGCCTTGCACGAGTACGTAGCCGCCTTGGCGGTACGCTTGAACGGCCTCCAGGACAGCGGTCCAGTGCTGGTCTGTAAGGGGTGCAGGTATTTGACGACCGTCGGGCAGCGCCAATAAAAAGCTGCGTTTGTCTTGATTGATGGTTGAGATACGACCGCGCAACGCTAACTCTTCTGTGCAGGTCTCGATTTCGGCAAATTCAACCAGCCTTTTGCGCAACTCGGGGGTGTAGGTCACTGTTCTTTGGGCAGCCGTCTGAAATTCAATGGATTCACCAGCACGCAGACTGCGACCAAAGCGGTCAAAGTAGCTCAATAAGTGGTTAGGCAGCGTTGGAGCCGCGCCGCGTTCGGCTTGGTCAATGGCTGCAATGATTTCTGCGCGGGCTTGGTCGAAGTATTGGGCGTTGGCAGTTGGCAATAGACCTGCCGTCATGAGGACGATTGCAGGTATCGCACTGCCCTCCCTGACTTGCGCCAAGTGCAGCTCATGCCCTTGGCTGAAATTGCGCTGCACGCGCTTGCTGTCTGGGTGGGCTTGGCGGAATTTCCATTTCGCAACCTCAACAATCATTTCCTCAAGCGCGGAGAAATCTTTGAGCACTTCGAGTGGGACAGTGTGCTCTTCAAAGCGCCCACCAACCAGACGAGGATTAAGAAACTCTTGGCGCATGATGCCTCCGGTTGCGTAATCGGATTTGAATCATAAGGCGCTGCGGAAGTCCGCATAGGCTAAAGCAAGTCCTTGATCCAATTGCACTTGCGGCTGCCAACCCAAGGCGTTGAGGCGTGTGCTGTCCATCCACTTGCGGGGGGCACCGTCGGGTTTGCTGGTGTCGAATTCAATTTGGCCGCTGTAGCACACCACTTGCGCAATGGTGTGGGCCACTTGCGCAATGGTCACGTCTTCGCCATAGCCCACGTTGATGTGGCTTTGCATGGGGCTGGTGTGCTGGTCGTAGGTGGCTTTGGGCAGGTTCATGACGTGAACGCTGGCGGCGGCCATGTCGTCGACATACAAGAATTCTCGGCGTGGGGTGCCTGTGCCCCATATGGCGACGCTCGCGGCGTTGGCCAGCTTGGCTTCGTGAAAGCGGCGGATGAGCGCGGGGATGACGTGGCTGTTTTCGGGGTGGTAGTTGTCGCCGGGGCCATAGAGGTTGGTGGGCATGACGCTACGGTAGTCCACGCCGTGGCTTTGGCCGTATTGGCGGTTGTAGCTTTCGCAGAGTTTGATGCCGGCAATTTTGGCGATGGCATAGGGCTCGTTGGTGGGCTCCAGGGTGCCGGTGAGCAAGGCGTCTTCGCGCATGGGCTGCTGCGCCATGCGGGGGTAGATGCAGCTGCTGCCTAAAAAGAGCAGCTTTTGCACGCCGTTTTGAAACGCCGCGTCAATGACGTTGGCCTGCACCATGAGGTTTTGGTAGATGAAGTCGGCCGGGTAGGTGTTGTTGGCATGAATGCCGCCCACTTTGGCAGCGGCCAGATAGACCTGGTCGGGCCTTTCTGTGGCAAAAAATTCTTGCACTTGGGCTTGGTTCGTCAGGTCCAGCTCGGTGTGGGTGCGGGTGACGAAGCGGGTGTGCCCCTGCGCCTGCAAGGCCCGAACAATGGCCGAGCCCACCATGCCTTTGTGGCCAGCGATGTAGATTTTGGGTTCTGTCATGGTGCGGATACGTGCCAAAGCTTGCCGCGCTGTGTGGCGGGGCTTGGTTTGTCTGCTTTTTGGGGGGTTGCCAAGCGCTTGGCTTGGCGGTGGTGCGCTACGGCGGGGCCGTGGCGCTTGTTTGACTGATTAAGAAAGCTTAAAAGTATTGAATAACTTTTAAGGGGTTGTTTTTTGTAGGAGCCCACCCCTGTGGGCGATGGGTTGTTGCTTTTGGGACGGTTTGAACCATCAAGACGTCTACGGGCAATTGCAAGGCGTTTTCAAGTTGGTACTTAAATCGGGCACGATCCATGCCGCTGGGTTTTCGCTCAGATTCAACCAACATGTCAACATCTCCACCACGGCGCTCGTCGTCTAACCTGGACCCATAAAGCCAGACCTGCGCTCGCTCACCCAGCACAGCGGTGGCGGTGCTTTTGATGGTGTTGATTTGGGCTGGGGTGAGGCGCATGGGTGATTCGGACTTGGGTCAGACGCTCAGACCTAGGCGTTGCAATTCAGCTTTTATTTTGTTTATCACGTCAAACAGCATTTGAGCTGCTGTGTGGGCGAGCATCAAGCTGTCCAAGAAGCTTTGGCTGTCTTGCATGTATTCGTGAACCAATGCATTGCGCAGTTTTCGTGCAGCAAGGAATTCGTCTGCACTGGTCAAAATGCCTGCCCGTTCCGCAAAACTCAAGTTGTCGATTTGTGTCTTGTATTGTTCACCGACCAACTGTGCATAGCGCGGAATCAGTTTGTCGCCCAAATGATCTTGCAAACGGCCAAAGCGGCTGACAAAGGCTTCGACTTTTTCAGCCAATTCGGGATTGACCTTGAGGTTTTCGACCCAAGCCAGATTTAACTCGTGCGCAAAAAGTGTGCTGTGGCTGTACCGCAGGTGCTCGGCTTCTTTCTGTGCAAGCGCCAGCGTCAAAAGTGCCGCTGCGGCATGTTCAGACAAATACCCTTGAACGCTCATAAACGAACACCATGCTGTTTGGCCATGTCAAAGACTGCGGCTGACGGTGAGTGCGGGTCTTTGATCAAGATGTCGATCTTGCGGTCACCCAGCTGGCGGATGAGTTTGACG
>JBIKHW010000266.1:0-4972 GCA_044361935.1 Limnohabitans sp.
CGCTGTGGCCATGGTGTGTTCTCTTTATGTCTGTCAGACCGGCATGTTCAAAATGTCTTCGTACGCCTTGAGCACTTTGTTGCGTACTTGCAAGGTGGCCTCAAAAGCCAGTGACGATTTCTGCATGCCCAAGACCACATCGGTCAGGGGCAGGTTCTCGCCGCGGTCGTAGGCGGCGCGCATCTCGGACGATTGCACCTGCGTTTGGTTAACCTGGCTCAGGGCGCCAGAGACCAGGTCGCCAAAGCCGGTTTTGCTGACCTCGGGGGTCAGGCCCTTGACTTCTGAGCCCGGCATGCCCGAGGCTTGCGCCTGGTGGCTGCGCAGGGTTTGCAACATCGACTGTATGTTGGCGGGGGAGATGGCTCTTTCAATCATGTCACTCTCCATTAGCAGGCCGATGCCATGCTCAGGTCATGCTCACGCAGTTGCGCCATCTTGTAACGCAGCGTTCGCGGGCTGATGCCCAGGCGTTTGGCAGCTTCGGTTTTGCTGGGGGTGCTGGCCAACGTGGCCATGATCACTTGCCGCTCATTCATGCGAACGGCGCTTTGCAAGTCGGCCGGTGGGTCGTTGTCTGTCGGCACCGGGGCCAAGTTGTCGGTTTTCCAAGCGGCAGGCGCAACGTGGTGATCCATGTTCAATGGGGCGGTGACCGGCATGGTCTGGCTCAGGGCAATGGACGTGGTGCAGGTCAGCCAGTCGTCAAACATCAGGTGCTCGGGCGAGATGTGGTGGTCGGTGCACAGCACCATGGCGCGGCGCATCACGTTTTCGAGTTCGCGCACATTGCCGGGCCAAGGGTATTGCAGCAGCATCGCTTGGGCTTGTGGGTGCAGACGCCAGGCTTGGTGGTCTTGTTGGGTCAGGCATTGCACGGCCAGGGGAATGATGTCGCCTGGGCGCTCGCATAAAGGCAACAAACGCATGCGGAAAGTGGCAATGCGGTAGTACAAGTCTTCGCGGAACTCGCGCTCAGCAATGGCTTGCTTCAGGTCCTTGTTGGTGGCTGCCACGATGCGCACGTTCAAATGGATGGTGCTTTGCCCCCCCAAGCGCGTCAATTGGCGCTCTTGCAGCACGCGCAGCAGTTTGCTTTGCATATGCATAGGCAACTCGCCAATCTCGTCCAGAAACAGCGTGCCGCCTTGGGCTTGTTCGAACAGGCCTTTTTGGTCACGGTGCGCGCCCGTGAAGGCGCCCTTGTCGTGACCAAATAGCATGTCTTCGATCAGGTTTTCCGGCATGGCCGCGCAGTTCAGGGCCACAAACGGGCCGCGCGCACGGGGCGAGGCCTCGTGCAGCACGCGGGCCATCACCTCTTTGCCTGCGCCGGTGGGGCCGACCAGCAATGCGGTCACTTCGGCCAGTGCCACTTTTTTGGCCAGTGCCAGCAGGTGCTGGCTGGCGGGATCCACAAACACCACATTGCGCACCTGCGGTGCACTGCGCTGGGGGACCGGTTTGAGTTTGTCATGCAGACCTTGCCAAGTGCTGTGGCGCACATCGTCAGAGGCCAACACGGTCAGAGCGCCGCACTTCGTGGCGTCGACGGCCAGGTCCAGCGCATCACGGGCAACGCGACACACCACCGGTGTGCTCAGGCCTGCGTCATGCAAAAGTTGTTGAACAGCTTTGAGGAGTGAGACATCGTGCGACAAGTGCAAGACCACCACGGTGGCATCACCAGCGTGCGCCACCAAACCTTCGAGCGTGTTCACCGGCATGCTGGCCCAGCCACAAATTTGCAACGCTTGGGTTTGCTCCGGACTCGAGGCTGACTCGGGGTCCAGCCACAAGGCTAAAGGCGCACAAAAGGTTTGGGACTTCACGGTGTTGACCTCATGATTAGATGAAGTCTGTAATGCAATCTTTATGCCAGAACTTATTTACCTTAAAACACGCTTAATGAACTCTAAAAGAATATTTAAATTTACAAAAATTGATTCAAATCTTTGACGCCTGCTCGACGGAAGATTGACAGCAGCTTTGCAAAACCGTGTGTGGGCTGGCGCAGGTCCATGTCGGGGCTACAGCCTCCAACCAGCGATAT
This sequence comes from Limnohabitans sp., assembly GCA_044361935.1. Taxonomy (GTDB): domain Bacteria; phylum Pseudomonadota; class Gammaproteobacteria; order Burkholderiales; family Burkholderiaceae_C; genus Limnohabitans_A. The sequence continues at coordinate 2,054 of JBIKHW010000266.1, forward strand.
GCCGGTGATCCCATGCATAGGCTCATGAATTGGCGGCAGGTCTGACAGAAGGGGGTGGCGTTTTGGGCTGAAAAACGCGGCAAAACTGACCATCGACTCGCAATACTTCCAGTGAGGGCAACTGTTTGGATTGAAAGCCCATGGCGCGGCAAACATACGGCGTGGCAGGTATGTGGCTCACGCCAAAAAACCGGCACTGCCAGCAATTGGGGCCGCGGTTAGGGTCAGCGGTTCGTGTAGAGGAGGGGTTAAATTCAGGCATCAAAGGTCTGGGTCTTGGTGCCATGCCCAGGTGTTTGTGGCCAAGGACCAAGGTAAGAGTTCGCGGTTTCGAGTTTGCGGATTCGAATTGTCAGATTTGAATTGACGTGTTGATAGCGCAGCAAATCCAGCACCATGTGCAAGTCAAGTTGGCTTGCGCCCCCACCGCTGTGTAAGGTGCGAGCGCCCAAGCCTGGGCCAGTGACTGGCTGTTGGCTTTGGCGCACATCGCCGCCAGAAACTGGCGGGTGACACAGGGTGTTGGCTGGCCGTTCGGGGCCATGACGGTTTCAAGGTCAAGGCCTGACGAAGCTCAAGGGCTTAGCCTTGCAACAGTTTCATCACCGATTGCTGGCTCTGGTTGGCCTGTGCCAACACAGACGTGGCCGCCTGCGAAATGATCTGCGTGCGGGCCAGTTCGCTCGAGGCCTTGGCGAAATCGGCATCCAGAATGCGGCTTCGCGACTCGGTCGAGTTTTGTGCCACGTTGATCAGGTTGTCGGCTGCAAAGGTCAAGCGGTTCATGACCGCACCCATATTGGCGCGCGATTCGCTGATGACCGCGATCGCATCATCCAGATTTTCAATGGCCGCTTGGGCATCGGTGCGGGTGGTGAGATTGCTCTGCGCGATCATGTTCAAACTGCCGGCAGGTTTGACATAGGGTGCGGTGTCAAAATTGTTGCTGGCGTTTTGAACGCTGACACCCAGATCCAATTCGCCGGCACCAACAGAGGTGGCTGTGAATGTGACTTTTGCGGGTGTTCCTGGTATCAAGAGCGTTGGGGGGTTAGCGCTTGGGTTGGCGGGTGTATCTGCTGTTGCTGCCGTGAATGCCGCGGTGGTGTTGACAAGATTACCGCTGGCTGCAGCAGCGACGTTGCTCGCCAATGTGCTCAAATTGGCTGTACCTGCGTCGCTGCTCGTGACCGTGTATTTGAACTCGTTTGCGCCGTTGGTCAGGGTGATGACGTCACCCGCTTTGTAGTCACCTGTCAGATCAATGCTTCTGGCCTCGCGTGCGGTGGGTGTGCCGGCTGTTTCGGTACCCAGGGTCGCTTTGCCGCCGCCTGCAATGGTGCTGGTGACCTGCGTGGTGAAGCTGACACCAGCAGGGCCTGTGAATTCAATCTTGCCTGCTGCCCCACTGCTCAAGGTCAGGCCCAAAGTTTCCTCGATAGCCGGATCGCTGACGATGGCTCTTGCAATTTTTGCCAAAGTAGAGAGATCGCCGCTACCGGTGAGATTTAAATCCTCTGCTTGAACTTCGTAGGTGAAGGATTTGGTGGTGGTGCCAAACGCAATGTCCAATTTGATTTCGTCCCCTGCTGCATAGGCACCATCCAGTGTCAGCGTGCTGACTTGGGCGTTCGTCGTTCCGGCAGGCATCTGACTTGATGCAGCCCCTTCGGTGCGGAAGTCTTGCAGCTGAATCGAAATCAACTGGTTGGCGTTGGCGCCCACCTGGAATTCAAATTTGCCATCACCGTTGCCAGCATTGGATGATTTGTTGAGAACGTCCATGCCGTTCCACTGGGTGTTTTTGGCAACGCGGTTGATTTCATCTTTCAGTTGTTGAAATTCCATGTCCAAAAATCCACGGTCTTCGACCGTGTTGGTGTCGTTGGCCGATTGAATGGACAACTCGCGCATGCGTTGCAGCATGTTGTTGACTTCATTGAGCGAGCCTTCCACCGTTTGGATGAGCGAGATGCCGTCGTTGGCATTGCGAACCGCTTGGTCCAGACCGCGGATCTGTGACGACATGCGGTTGGAGATGGCCATGCCAGTGGCATCGTCCGAGGCGCTGTTGATGCGCTTGCCTGTGGACAGCTGCTCCATGGCGGTTTCCACGGCGCGGTTGTTACGGATGAGGGCGTTTTGTGAAATCAAAGATTTCACGTTGGTGTTGATAACGGTCATGGCTAATAGTCCTTAACGTTGTGTGAAATGGTGGGGTGTGTTCGGCTGTATCAATGGATCTGGCTCGAGGCATCCAGTGGCAATTGCTCAGAAAAGAGGTCTTGCAACGAAGCGAATTCTTCTTGCAGCGAAGCGTCTTGGGGGTGCAAGGCCAAGGCCTTTTGTGCCACTTGCATGGCTTGAGCGGGCTCGCACTGGCAGCGCAGCACACGAATCAGGTGGCGCAGGGTGACTGGGGTGGCCGCGTCGCCTTGCACTTCGATCAGTTTGAGCAGCAATTCTTGGGCGTTGGCCCAGTCTTGCTGAACCTCGGCCAACAAGGCGCTGATGGCCAAGATGTCTTCACTTTCGGGGTACAGGCTTTGGCCCGCAGCGGCCAAAGCGTTGGCCAGGTCCGCGCGGTCAGCCACCACCAGGTCGGCCATGGTTTGGCGAATCTCAGCCGCAGAAAACTGCGACAAATCACGCACGTTGAGCATCTGTCCAGAAACGGCTTGCGACAGCAGGGATTGGTAGAGAGGGTTCATGTCAAGATTTCCTGTGAATGGGATTCAATGTTTCGGTGACACATGGCCACAAAGGGAAGCGAACTCATCAAAGCAAACGGCGTGCCAACTTTTCTTTCCTTAATTTCCAATTTTTCGTGGGGGTAATTCAACGAAATAAAAAAAGTGACGAAGCACGATGCTTTTTTGGAGTTCAAAAGTTTTAGTAGAAACCCCTCGGCGGCAATCC
>JBIKHW010000265.1:0-4972 GCA_044361935.1 Limnohabitans sp.
GTGGTGACCACCTGGCTGATGCGCGAACGCCGTCACTGAGCACAAAGCCTTTGCCACTGGGGTGAGGGTTTGTTTTGCACTGACAATCGGGTCATGCAAGACGACCTCACCCCTGTGCCCACACCACCCGAAACCACGCCAACCGCGCCTGCGGTCCAACCACGCAACCCGCTGCACGGCCTCACGCTGGAGACCATCGTCACCCGGCTGGCCGACTTTTACGGCTGGGACGATCTGGGCCAACGCATCCCGATTCGCTGCTTCACGCACGAGCCCAGCGTGGCCTCCAGCCTGAAGTTCTTGCGCAAAACACCCTGGGCGCGTGAGAAGGTGGAAAGCCTTTACCTGTTCATGCTGCGCGATCAAAAACGCCAAGGGTTTTAACGATCCGCGTCAGGCTTTTGAACGGCCCACACCAACCCCCTTAAGGTGCCAGCATCGTGCCCCGGCACTTTTTGGCCCCACAGCGGCAGGCATAGCGGGCCTTCAAGGCCTCGCTCATGGGCTCGTCGCTCACCAAGCCGTAATCAAACGTCAGCTCCTCGCCCTTGAACACGGGCCTGCGCGTCAGGATGAAGATACGGCCCTGATCCTCGTCAGGCACACAGTTGGGACGACACGAGTGGTTGATCCACTTGGAGGCGTTGCCGCCATGCAGCGCATCGATCACCCGCCCATCGTCCAGGTGAAAGTAAAAGGTGTGGTCCGGGTTGGCCGCATCGTGTGGATGGCGGGCAATGGCCTCGCCCATACTGATGATCTCGCCCACGTATTCGATGACCCGCACGCCAGCGGCCAGGTGTCGCGTCGCGAACACGCCTTTGCCGTGGACGCGCGAGGTCAATACTTCGATATCACTCAACAGTCACGCTCTTCGCCAAATTACGGGGCTTGTCCACATCCGTCCCCCGTGCACATGCCGTGTGGTAGCTCAATAACTGCAACGGCACCACGTGCAAGATGGGTGACAACACGCCATAGTGTTCGGGCATGCGAATCACGTTGACACCTTCGCTGCTCTCGATTTTTGTGTCACCGTCGGCGAGCACATACAGCACGCCGCCGCGAGCCCGCACCTCTTGCATATTGCTCTTGAGCTTTTCCAGCAGCTGGTCGTTGGGGGCCACGGTGACCACGGGCATGGCGCTGGTCACCAAGGCCAAGGGGCCGTGTTTCAACTCACCCGCCGCATAGGCTTCTGCGTGGATGTAGGTGATTTCTTTGAGCTTGAGTGCGCCTTCCAGCGCAATGGGGTAGTGCGTGCCACGTCCCAGAAACAGCGCGTTTTCTTTGCTGGCGAATTCTTCCGCCCACGCGATGATTTGTGGCTCTAGCGCCAGCACGGCTTGCAGTGCGGCCGGCAGGTGGCGCATATCCTTGATGTGCATGGCCTCGTCGGCATCGCTCAAGCGGCCTTTGGTCTGCGCCAGCGCCAGCGTGAGCAAGAACAAGCCCGCCAGCTGCGTGGTAAAGGCTTTGGTCGAGGCCACGCCAATCTCGGCCCCGGCGCGGGTCACATAAGCGTGTTTGCATTCGCGCACCATGGCGCTGGTGGACACGTTGCAAATGGTCAGCGTCTGCGTCATGCCCAGGCTTTGCGCGTGGCGCAGCGCAGCCAGGGTGTCGGCGGTCTCGCCGCTTTGGGTGATGGTGACGATCAGCGTGTTGGGGTTGGGCACCGATTCGCGGTAGCGGTATTCGCTGGCGATCTCGACTTGGCAGGGCACTTTGGCAATCGCTTCGATCCAGTACTTGGCCACGCAGCCGCTGTAGTAGCTGGTGCCGCAGGCCAAGATCAACACGTTGTCAATGGCTTTGAAGGTTGAATAAGCGCCGTCACCAAACAGCTCTGGCGTGATGCCTTCGACGCCTTCGAGCGTGTCGGCAATGGCACGCGGCTGCTCGAAAATTTCTTTTTGCATGTAGTGGCGGTAGGGGCCCAGTTCGGCAGCGCCGCTGTGGGCGTGCACGGTTTTCACTGCGCGGGTCACGGCTTTGTGGTCCCGGTCTACCACCCAGTATTTGCCCAACTGGATGTCGACGACGTCGCCCTCTTCCAGGTAAACGATCTGGTCGGTCACCCCGGCCAGCGCCATCGCGTCGCTGGCCAAAAATGTTTCGCCCTGGCCCACGCCCAAAATGAGCGGCGAGCCTGCGCGGGCACCAATCACGCGCTGAGGCTCGTCTTTGTGGAACACGGCAATGGCATACGCACCGTGCAATTGGCGGATGGCGGTTTTGACGGCTTCAAAAATGTCGCCGTCGTACACGCTATCCACCAGGTGGGCGATGACTTCGGTGTCGGTCTGGCTCAAAAACACATAGCCCTTGGCTTGCAGGGCGGCACGCAGTTCTTCGTGGTTTTCGATGATGCCGTTGTGCACCAAAGCCACCTTGCCGGGCCGGGTTTCGGCTGCGCCCGTGCCGTGGCTGAAGTGCGGGTGTGCGTTGTGCACCGCAGGCGCGCCGTGTGTGGCCCAGCGCGTGTGGGCGATGCCAGTGCCGCCTTCGATGTGGTCGGCGCTCACCTGGTCCATCAGCTCGGCCACACGAGCGGTGCTGCGCGCGCGCTTCAGGCCACCCTTACCCCCCAGACTGGCCGCGTGCACGGCCACGCCGCAGGAGTCATAACCCCGGTATTCGAGCCGTTGCAGGCCTTGCACCAGGATAGGAACGATGTTGCGGGAAGAAACGGCGCCGACGATGCCACACATGTTGAAGCTCCAAAACAAGGAATGTGCTGGATGCTAGAACGATCAAAAAGAAATTTCACATCAATTTATTAGTTTAATTTAAATAATAATTTCACAAATGCATCTCATTAAAATTAAATTTCAATAAAATGATTTCCATGGAACAAAATGAACTTGATGCGGTTGATCTGCAACTGCTGGACAGCCTGCAACGCGATGCCAGCCTGAGCAATGTGGCGCTGGCCGAAAAGGTCAAGGTCTCGCCACCCACATGCCTGCGCCGCGTCAAGCGTTTGGTTGAAGGCGGTTGGGTTGAGCGGCAAGTGGCGGTGCTCAGCACCGACCGGCTTGCCGCCACACTGGGCCACGGCCTCACGGCCTTGGTCGAGGTGTCGCTGGACAAACAAGGCAGCGAACACCTGGACGCCTTTGAGGCTCGGACCGCGGCGCACGACGCGGTGCAGCAGTGCTGGCGCGTTTCCCCAGGCCCTGACTTCATGCTGGTGGTGCAAGCTCGCGACATGCCGAACTACCTGGCCATCAGCCAAGTGCTTTTTACACAAGACGCCAACGTGCGCAATGTGAAAGCGTTTTTTGCGACCAAACGCGCCAAGTTCACGACGACCTGGCCGGTGTTGGCCAGCGACTAAAGCCCCAAAGCTTCCATTGCCTGATGGACCGACACCACGTGCAGTCCTTGCTCGGGGGGCGCCTCCAGCAGATCCTTGTCGCCGCTGACCAAGTAATCGGCTTGGGCCTTCAGTGCAGCTTCAATGAAATGATCGTCATCGCGATCCCGGCAATACTGTGCAGGCTCTCCTGCATCCACCCAAATCGCGCTGGCATTGAAGTCGCGCAACAAACGCTCGCGGTCGTCCAAGGAGATGTAGCGGTCAAATTTGGGTCGGTAAATCCGCGTGCGCAGCTCTTCAAACGTTGCCTGAGAAAACACCAAACGGTGCCGAGCCAGGGCACACAGCACCAACTGCGCAGGAGCACCTTGTGCAGAAAGTGCGGCGCTGATGAGGATGTTGGTGTCAATGACCAGCTTAAGACTCGTCACTCAACAAATCTTCCAGCAGCTCAGGGGTCAAGCCCGCACGTTCAGCCTTGGCCGCCGTGTCCACCAAGGTGTGCTGCAGGCGGTTGGCGTAAAACTCACGCATGGCTTCGTAGTCATGCGCGGAGACCATGACACCGACCACCCGATCACGGCGCATGACGCGCACGGGCTCGCGTTGCGCCAGATCGATGAAATGGCCGAACTGGGTTTTGGCTTCGTTGGCGGTCAGGGTTTGCATGGCGCCAATATAGCACCAAACGAATGAATCGTTCGATTGGATCGACATCTCACAGCTTGCACCCTGAGAGCGCAGGTGTGAAAGAATCCCCGGGCAAGCCGGGCGTGCGGATCTTCAGCAAGCCCACTACAAGGAGAACTGGCATGAATGTGATCATCATCACGGGCTCATCTGAAGGCATTGGGGCTGAAATGGCCATGCAGTTGGCCCGCACAAAGGGTGCCTCCGTGGCGCTGGTGCTGGCCGCCCGCCAAGCGGCCAAGTTGGAAGCGGTGGCCGCTGCCTGTCGTCAGCACGGGGCGCAGGTGTTGTGTGTGCCCACCGACGTCAGCGTGCGCGCAGGCTGCGAAGCCCTGATCGCACAAACCGTGCAGCAATTTGGCCGGATCGACACGCTGATCAACAACGCCGGTATTTCTGCACACGCTCTGCTGCAAGAAGTGGATGCAGCCCATTTGGGCTGGTACGAAGAACTCATGCGGGTCAACCTGTGGGGCACCATCTGGTGCACACATGCCGCGCTGCCGCACCTCAAAGCCTCACGCGGCAGGCTGGTGGCGGTTTCGTCGCTGGCGGGCTTGGTGGGTGTGCCGGGTCGCACGGCTTACTGCACCAGCAAATTTGCGATGAATGGCTTCATGGAAGCGCTGCGCACCGAATTGCTGAGTGATGGGGTGTCGGTGACGATTGCCTACCCAGGCGTGGTGGACACCGACATCCGCCGGCGCGGCTTCAATGCCCTTGGCCAACCTGCTGGCTCCAGTGGCCTGAGCGAGGACAAGGCCATGCCTGTCGATGTGTGCGTGCAGAAAATCTTGCAAGGCACCGAGCGACGACAGCGCGACGTGCTCATGAACCCAATCGGGCATGTGGGCCGCTGGCTTAAGTTACTCGCCCCAAGTTGGGTGGATCGCATGGCCTGGGCTGCCCTGAAAAAGTCCGACACACAGCACTGAACAGCCCCCCCAACCGGCAAGC
>JBIKHW010000035.1:0-15979 GCA_044361935.1 Limnohabitans sp.
GGGCGCCACAGGCTGGCAAACCTTCTGGCGCGTGACGCTGCCCAACATCAAGTGGGGCCTGTTGTACGGGGTGATCTTGTGCAATGCACGCGCCATGGGCGAGTTCGGTGCGGTGTCTGTGGTGTCTGGTCACATTCGGGGGCAGACCAACACCATGCCGCTGCACGTCGAGATCCTCTACAACGAATACCAGTCTGTGGCTGCATTTGCTGTGGCCTCGCTGCTGGCCTTGTTGGCCCTGGTCACCTTGGCCATCAAGTCCTTCATCGAGTGGCAGCACGAGCAAGAACGCAAGGCTTCGGCCAACACGCCGCCAGAACGCCCCACAGCCTGAACACCTCTTTGACAACGGTTTGAACCATGAGCATCGCAATTCGCAACATCGACAAACAGTTTGGTGACTTCACGGCACTGAACAATGTCAGCCTCGACATCGAGTCGGGTGAACTCGTCGCCTTGCTGGGCCCATCGGGCTGCGGCAAAACCACGCTGCTGCGCATCATCGCAGGCTTGGAAACGGCGGACCGAGGCACCATCGCCTTCAGCGGCGAAGACACCACGCATGTGCATGTGCGTGAACGCCAGGTGGGTTTTGTGTTCCAGCACTACGCGCTGTTTCGCCATATGACAGTATTTGAAAACGTGGCCTTTGGCCTGCGCGTCAAGCCCCGCCACCAGCGCCCCAGCGAATCCGAAATCAAACGCAAGGTGCATGAACTTTTGGGCTTGGTGCAGCTCGATTGGCTGGCCGACCGCTACCCCTCGCAGTTGTCGGGCGGGCAACGCCAACGCATCGCGCTGGCCCGTGCGCTGGCCGTCGAGCCCAAGGTGTTGCTGCTGGACGAGCCCTTTGGTGCGCTGGACGCCAAGGTGCGCAAGGAACTGCGCCGATGGTTGCGTCGCTTACACGACGAGTTGCATGTCACCAGCATTTTTGTGACGCATGACCAGGAAGAAGCCCTGGAAGTGGCCGACCGTGTGGTGCTGATGAACAAGGGCAATATTGAGCAGATTGGCTCACCGCAAGAGGTGTGGGACCACCCGGCCAGCCCTTTTGTGTATGGATTTTTGGGGGATGTGAACCTGTTCCATGGCCGTGCGCACGAAGGCGAAATGCTCATCGGTGCCGACCAGCATGCCATTCGCTTGGACACGCCGGAACATGGCCAGGTGCAAGACGCCAAGGCTTTTGCCTATGTGCGCCCGCACGATCTGGAGGTGACCCGCTACATGCCGGGCGTTGCCAATACAGGCATCGTGGCCAAACTGACCCGCGCCATCGTGGTGGGGCCTGTGGCCCGACTGGAGCTCGAGCCCGTGGAAGCGGGCATGTTTGGCCAAGATGCCGTCATCGAGGCGCAACTGTCGGCGTCGCAATACCGCCAGCAAGACTTCAAAGAAGGCGAGACGCTGGTGTTGACGCCACGCAAGGCGAGGGTGTTTGTGGAGGGGTAAAAGGCTCTTCGGGTAAGCTTTGCAGAACTCTTTCCAAGGAACTGCCATGAGCGAACCCTCTGCCTTCGGCTTTGGCCAATTTGTGCCGGGCTTTGACTTTCTGCAAAACTTGTCGAAAACCGCCGCGCAAACCCAGCCCACTGCGGCCGCTGGCATGCCCGGTATGGCCAGCTGGGTGGCCCCCACACTGAACATTGAGGACATTGACAAACGCATTCAAGAGTTGAAGTCGGTGCTGTTTTGGTTAGAGCAAAACACCACGGCGCTCAAGGCCACCATCCAGGCGATGGAGGTGCAAAAAATGACCTTGACCACGCTGCAGAGCATGAATGTGAACATGGCCGACCTGGCCAAGGCCTTCACGGTCAAAGCGCCTTCACCAGCACCTGAGCCGCAAGCTGCTGCGCCACAACCTGTGACGCCACAGGCAGCACCCGAGCCAAAACCTGTTCAAGCAGACGATGCGGTCAAAGATGCGCCTGAAGAACCCGCAACGGGGCCCGCTGCGGCCAAGCCTGCGGTCGACCCGATGCAGTGGTGGGGGGCCTTGACCCAGCAGTTTCAAAACATTGCCGCAGCGGCCGTCAAAGACGTGGCCGCCGAAGCCATGAAGAAGGGCATGACGGCCAAAGGGGCCAGCACCTCAGCCCCTGGCAAAAAACCAAGCCCAGCCAAAAAGGCTGTGGCCAAGAAGTCAGCCGCTTCCAAAACCAAACCGGTTGCCAAATCTGCGCCGCGTAAGGCGCCTGCTAAACGCAAAACGTCATGAAGCTGTTTCCTTGTGGCCATGCCACACACCCGCAGTGGCGCATGGCCGCTGGCCTGGTGTTGGCGCAGTTGCGCGCCCAAATGGGTTTGCCCGATTACGCCAGCCAGCCCCGTTTGGGCTTGCTCTACATCACCGACCATTACGCGCCCGAGGCGCAAGCCTTGCTGGACCATCTGCGCCAGGCCTTGCCCGAGGTGCCCGACTGGGCAGGCACGGTGGGCATTGGCGTGGCGGTGAACAACGCCGAGTACTTTGACGAACCGGCCATGGCGCTCATGCTGTGTGACCTGACGCCCGAGCAATACCGGGTGTTTTCTGGGGTGTCGCCGCTGCCAGCGGGTTGGGCCGATGCGGCCTTGGTGCACGCCGATCCGAACACGCCCGACCTGGCCGAGCTGATCAAAGAGATGGCCGAGCGCACGCAGCAAGGCTATTTGTTTGGTGGTTTGAGCGCCAGCCGCACGCGCAGCGTGCAGTTTGCGGTGCGGGCCGAAGACGCGGGTGGGGCCGAAGTGCACGGTGGTGTGCTCGAAGGTGGCTTGACTGGCGTCGCGTTCTCGCCCGATGTGGCCTTGCTCTCACGCGTGACGCAAGGCTGCCAACCGGTGGCCCCCGAGCGCGAGATCACCGAAGCCGAAGGCCATGTGGTGCTCAAACTGGCGGGTGAACCTGCGTTGGAAGTGATGCTGGCCGATCTGGACATCAGCTTGAGCGAGCCTCAAAAAGCCGTTGCCGTGGTGCGATCGACTTTGGTGGGTTTGAGTGCGCCCGGGCAGTCGGGTGTGGGCCGTGCGGGCAATCTGGGCAACGACGTGCGGGTGCGCCACATCATTGGCCTGGACCCCTTGCGCCAAGGTGTGGCGATTGCCGAACACCTGCAGCCAGGTATGCGCTTGACGTTTTGCCGACGCGACGTACAAGCGGCCCGCGCCGATTTGGTGCGCGTGTGCGCCGAAATTCGCGAAGCGCTGGAGCCAGAGATGCTGTCCATCGAGGCGATCAACGCCATGAGCGACGACCCGGTGCCCACGGTGCCCCAAGCGGGCCAGCGCATTGCGGGTGCTGTGTATGTGAGCTGCACTGGGCGCGGTGGCCCGCACTTTGGCGGGCCGAGTGCCGAGATGCAGATCATCCGGCATGCCTTGGGCGACGTGCCCTTGGTGGGCTTCTTTGCCGCTGGCGAAATCGCACGCCAGCAGCTGTACGGTTACACCGGGGTGTTGACGGTGTTCACGACCAATTGAGGGCGAGCTTTTCGCACAGGCTGTGCAATGAAATCGCCTGAATGTCTGCCGCAAGTGGGTAGGTCTCCTGGCCCGGGTAGACCACCCATTTTTGGCTGGGATTTAAGTCATCGCAGGCGCTGTGAAAACCGCGTTCCACTTTGGGGGCGCTGCTGCGTTTGATCTCGATGGCCCAAAGCTCCCCGCCTGGCCAAACCAGCAGCAAATCAATTTCTGCGCCCCCGCTGGTTCTGTAAAAGTAGCCCGTGACGCCCGCAGGCGCACAGGCCAGCAGGGTTTCAATGCAAAACCCTTCCCAGCTGGCACCCACCACCATGTGCGAGAGCAGGCTTTCTTTGGATTCGATGTTCAGCAGCGCATGCACCAGACCGCTGTCGCGCACATACACCTTGGGTGCTTTGACCAAGCGCTTGCCGGTGTTGGTGTGCCAGGGGGCGAGCCTGCGAACCAGCAGCAAGTCACACAAGAGGTCGATGTAGCTTTGCGCGGTTTTGACATCCACACCCAGGTTGCGCGCCAGCTGGGCCACGTTGAGCAGGCCGCCTTGGTGGTGGGCCAACATGGTCCAGAAACGGCGCAATGTTTCGGCCGCGATGCGCGGGCCGAATTGTGGAATGTCTCGCTCTAGATAGGTGCGGATGAAATTTTCTCGCCAGCGCAGGCTGCGGGCATCTGTGGGGGCGGTCAGACTTTGCGGAAAACCACCACGCAGCCACAAGGCATCTAGGGCGCTCGGGCCTGTTTCCAAAACATTCAAGGGGCCCAGTTCCAGATAGGCGATGCGACCGGCCAGTGTTTCGCCTGACTGATGCAGCACATCCAGGCTGGCCGAGCCGAGCAACAAATACTGTCCGGATGCACGGCATGAGCGCCGTGCTTGGTCAATCAGGCCGCGCAGCACCGGAAACAGGCCTGGCACCCGGTGCACCTCGTCCAGGATGACCAGCTTGTCCAAGTGGCTTTCCAGATACAACTCCGGCTGGGCCAGCTTGCCGCGATCCCGATCCGATTCCAGGTCGAGATAGACGTGTGGGATGTTGCGCGCCACTTCCAGTGCCAGCGTGGTTTTGCCCACCTGCCGGGGGCCGAGCAAGCCCACGGCCGGTGAAAACTGGAGTTCTTCACTCAGTAAAGCTTGCAAATGGCGTTTGAACATCCTTGCAATTATGGAGTTTCATTCCTTGATTTGCAAGGATAAATGTCTCAGACGCCGCGTGCCCGATCCGTCTTGAACTGCGCCCGGAATGCTGAGAACTGACCCGCATCCAGCGATTCGCGCACTTCGCTCATCAGGTTCAGGTAGTAGTGCAGGTTGTGGATGGTGGTCAGCATGGGGCCGAGCATTTCGCCGCAGCGGTCCAAGTGGTGCATGTAAGCGCGGCTAAAACCGTCACGGCCGCCGTTGTCCCACGACACGCCAGATGTTCCCGCGCAGGCGTGGCAGGTGCAGCTGGTGTCGAGCGGTTGGGGGTCGTTTTTGTGGCGGGCGTTGCGCAGTTTCAGGTCGCCAAAGCGGGTGAACACCGTGCCGTTGCGGGCATTGCGGGTGGGCATCACGCAGTCGAACATGTCCACGCCATCGGCCACGCCTTGCACCAAATCTTCAGGGGTGCCCACGCCCATCAGGTAGCGCGGTTTGTTGGCGGGCAGGCGGTGCGGGGTGTGCGCCATGATTTGCAGCATCAGGTCCTTGGGCTCGCCCACACTCACGCCGCCCACGGCGTAACCCGGAAAGTCCATTTCGACCAATGCGTCCAGTGATTCCTGCCGCAGGCTTTCAAACATGCCGCCTTGCACGATGCCAAACAGCGCGTTGGGGTTTTCCAGTCGGGCGAATTCGTCCTTGCTGCGCACGGCCCAGCGGCGGCTCATTTCCATCGACTTGCGCGCTTCGGCTTCGGTGGTCAGATGTCCCTTGGTCTCGTAGGGCGTGCATTCGTCGAGCTGCATCACGATGTCCGAGTTCAGGATGGTCTGGATCTGCATGCTGACCTCGGGCGACATGAACAGCTTGTCGCCGTTCACGGGGCTGGCAAAGGTGACGCCTTCTTCGGTGATCTTGCGCATGTCGCCCAGCGACCAGACCTGAAATCCGCCCGAGTCGGTCAGGATGGGTTTGTCCCATTTTTCAAACTGGTGCAGGCCGCCAAAGCCTTTCATGATGTCGAGCCCCGGGCGCATCCACAGGTGGAAGGTGTTGCCCAAAATGATCTGCGCACCCATCTCGTGCAGGCTGCGCGGCATCACGCCTTTGACGGTGCCATATGTGCCGACGGGCATGAAGATCGGCGTTTGCACCACGCCATGGTTCAGGGTCAGCGTGCCTCGGCGGGCGTGGCTGGAAGAGTCGGTTTTGAGCAGGTCGAATTGGAGCATGGCAGGGATTGTAGAAGGGGGTCAGAGCGGGCCATCTCCAAAGCATTGCGCCACCACGCCGCGCAGCCACTGGTGCCCCGGATCTTTGTGCAGGTGGGCGTGCCAGAACTGGTGAATGGCACTTCCCTCCACGGTCAAAGGCAGGGCGCGGGTGGTCAGGGCAAAGGGGCCGGTCACCCGCTGGGCAAAGCGCTCGGGTACGGTGGCGATCAGGTCGGAGTGGCCCAGCACATCGCCCAAAGCCACATAGTGCGGCACCGTCAGGCGAATGCGCCTTTGTAAGCCTTGGCCCGCCAGCGCTTCGCTGATGGCCTCGTCGATCCGCCCGTGGCCTGTGCCTGCGGCGATCACCCGCACATGGTCGGAAGCGGCAAAGTCGGGCAGGGTCAAGTCGTCTTTGTTGGCCAAGGGATGGCCCTCGCGCATCAGGCACACATAAGGTTGGCGAAACAGCGACTGCTGGAAAAAACCCGCCTGCAGCTGCGGCAGCAAGCCCAGGGCCAAGTCGGTGCGGCCTGAGGCCATGTCATCCTTGAGGCTGGCGCTGGTCACTGCCACCACATTCAGCGTGACGCCGGGGGCGTCCTGAGCCAGCGCGTCCATCAGCACGGGCAAAAAATACATCTCGCCCACATCGGTCATGGCCATGGTGAAACGGCGCTCGCTGGTGCCTGGGTCAAACGAGGCACGCACATTCAGAGCTTGCTGCAGGCCGTCGAGTGCGGCGGCCACGGGCTCGGCCAGCTGCAGGGCATAGGGCGTGGGTTCCATACCGCCCTGGGTGCGCAAAAACAGTTCATCGCCCAAGCTGGTGCGCAGACGGCCCAGCGCGCTGCTGACGGCGGGCTGGCTCATGCCCAGCATTGTGGCCACGGCAGACACGCGCTTTTCGCGCAGCAGTTGGTGAAACACCAGCAGCAGGTTCAAGTCGAGGCGGGCGAGTTCCATGGTGGGTTGTATTTGAAATTCGAATAATGATTATCTTTGAATTTCGATTTACGGAATTCGATGGGTTAAGCATGATGCCCATCAAGTCTTGTAGGTCGGTGGCTTTAGCCCCGACATTGACGTCTTCCGAAAACGCCATCGTCGGACCTGAAGGTCCGATCTACAACACCCCAAACAGAAAGAGACCTGCATGAACGAACACCCCATCCACTGGGAAACGGAAGACACCAGCCGTGTCCCGTTTGCCGTGTACACCGACGATGCGTTGCACAAAAAGGAGCTGGAGCGCTTCTTCTACAAAAGTCACTGGAGTTATGTGGGCTTGGAGGCCGAGATCCCGAACCCGGGTGATTTCAAGCGCACCGTGGTGGGCGAGCGCTCGGTCATCATGACGCGGGCCATCGACGGGCAGATCCATGTGGTCGAAAACGTTTGCGCCCACCGGGGCATGCAGTTTTGCCGTGAACGCCACGGCAACAAAAAAGAGTTTGTTTGCCCCTACCACCAGTGGAGCTACACCCTCAAGGGCGACTTGCAGGGCGTGCCGTTTCGGCGCGGCGTGCGCCAAGACGGCAAGGTCAACGGTGGCATGCCCGCCGACTTTGACCCCAAAGACCACGGACTCACGGCCCTGAAAGTGGCCACGCGCGGTGGCGTGGTGTTCGCGTCGTTTGACCATGCCGTGGAGTCGCTCGAAGACTTCATGGGCCCGACCATCCTGAAATACTTTGACCGCCTGTTCAATGGCCGCAAGCTGGTGGTGCTGGGCTACAACCGCCAGCGCATTCCGGGCAACTGGAAGCTGATGCAAGAGAACATCAAAGACCCCTACCACCCCGGCCTGCTGCACACCTGGTTTGTGACCTTTGGCCTTTGGCGTGCCGACAACAAGAGCGAGCTGCGCATGGACGCGCACCACCGCCACGCGGCGATGATCTCGACCCGCGGCAGCGCGGGCCAGGCCACGGGGCAGGCGTCGCAGGTCACACAAGTGAGCAGCTTCAAAGAGAGCATGCAGCTGCACGACGCCAGTTTTCTCGACATCGTGCCCGAAGGCTGGTGGCAAATGGAAGACCAGATGCCCACGGCGGTGATGATGACGCTGTTCCCGAGTGTGATTTTTCAGCAGCAGGTCAACAGCGTGTCCACCCGCCACATCCAGCCCGATGGGCATGGTGCGTTTGACTTTGTCTGGACGCACTTTGGCTTTGAAGACGACACCCCCGAGATGACCGAGCGCCGCTTGCGCCAGTCCAACCTGTTTGGCCCAGCCGGTTTTGTGAGTGCGGACGATGGCGAGGTGATCGAGTTCTCGCAGCAAGCCTTTGAGACCAAACCCGAGCACCGCATGCTGGTGGAGCTGGGTGGGCGCGATGTGGGTGAGACCGACCACATGGTGACCGAAACGCTCATTCGGGGCATGTACGCCTACTGGCGCAAAGTGATGGAGGCATGAACCCCATGAGCACGATCCCCATGGTGAATTTTGAAACCCACCTGGCCCTCACCCGCCTGTACGCCGATTACGCCCTGGCCGTGGACAGCGGCCAGTGGGATTTGTGGCCCGAGTTTTTCACAGACCAGTGCGTGTACAAACTCATCCCACGAGAAAACCATGAGCGCGGCTTTCCGCTGTGCACCCTGTCGTTCACCAGCAAAGGCATGCTGAAGGACCGCGTTTACGGTATCCAAGAGACGCTTTACCACGACCCGTATTACCAGCGGCATGTGGTGGGTGCGCCGGTGGTGCGCCAGGTGGAGGGTGAGCGCATCCACGCCGAAGCCAATTACGCGGTGTTCCGCACCAAACTCGACAAGCAAAGCACCGTGTTCAATGTGGGGCGCTACATCGACACCATCGTCCCAACCCCCGAGGGCCTGAAGTTCGCCGAGCGCCTGTGTGTGTACGACAGCGAAATGATCCCCAACGCCATCATTTACCCCATCTGATCATGATCAACTGGATTGACGTGGCCGCCGAGGCCGATTTGTTTGAAGGCGCGGGCATCTCCGTCGCCCCTGAAGGCCAAGACATCGCGCTGTTCAGCGTGGAGGGCGAAGTCTTTGCCATCAACAACCTGTGCACCCACGGCAACGCCAAGTTGTGCGATGGCTTTGTGGAAGGTGACCACATCGAATGCCCCTTCCACCAAGCGCAGTTCAGCCTGCGCGATGGCTCGGTGGCCTGCGGCCCCGCGACTGAAGCGGCCAAGACCTGGCCGGTCAAGATCGAAGGCGGGCGGGTGTTTCTTCAGTTGGGCTGAGATCCAGGTGCGGTGCGCGTCAGCAGCATCGAATCCCCATAGCTGAAAAACCGGTACTTCTGCGCAATCGCATGGCGGTACAAACCCATGATGTGCTCGTAACCCGCAAAGGCACTCACCAGCATCATCAGCGTGCTTTTGGGTAAGTGAAAGTTGGTGATGAGCAGGTCGACCACTTTGAACTCAAACCCCGGCGTGATGAAGATTTCGGTATCGCCGCTGGCCTGATTGAACTTGGCCCATGATTCGAGCGTGCGCACGGTGGTGGTGCCCACGGCCACCACTTTGCCCCCGCGTACTTTGCACTCAGCAATGGCTTGCTGGGTGATTCCGGGCACTTCGTACCACTCGCTGTGCATGTGGTGTTCGGCGATGTTCTCGGTCTTGACCGGCTGGAAAGTGCCCGCACCGACATGCAGCGTCACGCTGGCGGTGTGGACTCCCCGCGCCGCCAAGTCTGCCAGCACCCCTTCGTCAAAATGCAGCGCTGCCGTGGGCGCAGCCACTGCGCCCGGGGCGCGGGCAAACACGGTCTGGTAACGCTGGGCGTCTTCTTCTGTGTCGGCGTGCTCGGCCGTGCCCGCAGGGCGTTCAATGTAGGGCGGCAGTGGCATCACGCCGTGCTTTTCCATCAATGCGTGCGGCTCGTCGCTCAGCTGCAGGTGAAACAGCGGACCGTTGGCGTCGGGCCAGCGGCCCAGCAGCACCGCATCAAAACCGCCGTTGTGGGCACCGCCCGCCATGTGCATCTTGCCGCCGAGCAAAGGCTTTTTGCTCACTTTCATGTGCGCGACCACTTGGTGGCCCTGCAGCACGCGCTCGATCAGCAATTCGAGTTTTCCGCCCGATGCTTTCTCGCCAAAGATGCGCGCCTTGATCACCTTGGTGTCGTTGAACACCAGCAGGTCGCCTGGGTTGAGCAGGCCGGGAAGGTCACGAAAAATCCGGTCGGTGACTGCACCGGGTGCGCCTTCCAGCAAACGCGAGCCACTTCGCTCGGCGGTGGGGTGTTGGGCGATCAGTTCGGGGGGGAGCTCAAAGTCGAAATCGTTGAGCGTGAAGGAGCGGGGGGATGGGGCAGAAGAAGTCATGCTTCAGGGCCGGACAGGCCCGTACAAAGTCGAAAAATGTATTGTAAGAAATTCAGAGGATTTATAGCGAACCGCCATGATCACCGATGGGGGCGTTTTTGCAATCCAGTGGCTTGAACTCTATCGAGGCATTGAGAAATCGCAGTGCTGGGTTGGCGATGGTTGATTTCTGACCCGATGGTGAGCTGGGAGCCGACATCGGAAACAAAGGCCTCTATGAAGCACCACCAGCCTGAATGCATCCTGATCAATTTGGGGTTGCCGTACATGCTCAGTTCCACCAACATCTCTTCGGCTGTACTTTTGATCGCCACACTGTGATCAGTCTCCAAGTTGGAGTTGATATCGGAAAGATTGAGATGTCGAATGATATTTTTAAAAATCATAATAAAGTCCCAAAAAAGATGAAGATTTAATAAAATTACGAAATATATCGCAATTGGGCAAAATTTTGATTTGAATTTAAAAAAATATTAATATAGATTCACTTTTTTTCACGCTTAAGCTTTGTCGGACGGAGAAGTTCAACGAAACAGAGCCCAAAGCTTTTGCATAGCGCTGGCGAATCGCACTCGCGGGCTGCGGCGCGAGTCAGTCACCGTCCGTGGTGGCGCGTGAGTTCAACCTGCTCTATTGTGGGCGGAGCATGTCGCCGCATAGGGGCAGGAATTGGCTGATGGGCGATTCCAAGCTCAAACAAGACAAGTTGAGGGCTATGGCCGAGTGGATATGGTCTGACCTGACGAGTTGCGTTTTGGGATAAAGCCGCTACGGCCGACGCAAGAAGCTCCTCAGAGCCTTTTCAGAAGTCTTTGAATTTGGCCGACCGTGAAATGTTCAAGTTTTTTTGCTTTGTCAGGCACGGAAAGAAAAAGTGTCCGCGACGTGGTGGATGCGATTTGCGTGGCTTCAAACGCCAAAATAAGCAAGCACGAGGACAAAGCACCGGATCGCTAGAGCCCTTGGGTGAGTGATGCGAAGTGCTTGAGCAACAATGAAGGAAGGTCACCCGTGACCGGAGTGATCAGGGGTGCGCAGTGAGCTACAGACTGAAGAATGGATAGGCTATGGGCTGATCCATCGATTCGTCCATGTTGAACAGTCAAATATCGATGTTCCCCGCCCGCAGCGCGTTGCTCTCGATGAAGTGGCGGCGTGGCTCGACTTCGTCGCCCATGAGCATGGTGAACACGCGGTCGGCTTCGATGGCGTCGTCGATCTGCACGCGCAGCAAGCGGCGTACGGTGGGGTCCATGGTGGTTTCCCAAAGCTGGGCGGGGTTCATTTCGCCCAGACCCTTGTAACGCTGGCGGCTGGTGGTGCGTTCGGCTTCGCTGATGAGCCAGTGCATGGCCTGGCGGAAGTCGCCCACTTTTTCTTCTTTTTGGCGCTCGCCTTCGCCGCGGCTGGCTTTGGCACCTTCGCCCAGCAAACCGCGGAAAGTCTCGGCCGCTTCGGCCAGAGCGCCATAGTCAGCGCCGTGCACAAAGTCTTGCGTGATGATGCTGCTCTTGATGTTGCCGTGGTGGCGGCGGCTGATGCGCAGGATCGGTTTGTCGGTGCGCACGTCAAACTCGGCCGTCACTTCGGCAGGGATGCCGGTGGTGTTGAGCTCGCGCAGCTTGGCTTGCAGCGCGGGGGCGCATGCTGCTGCCAGCTCCATGTTGTCGAGGTTGAGCGACACGCCGTCGGCCATGGCGCGCAGAGCTTCGGAGTCCATGAAGTTGGACAAACGCGCAATGACGTGTTCGGCAACTTGGTGTTTGCGGGCAAGCGCTTCTAGGGTTTCGCCTGTGAGCACTTGCGGCGCAGCGCCACCCGTAGAAATGCTGGCGTCTTTGAGCGCGATGCGCAGCAAGAAGCCGTCGAGCGCAGGGCCGTCTTTGAGGTACAGCTCTTCTTTACCCGCCTTGACTTTGTAGAGCGGTGGCTGGGCAATGTAGATGTGGCCGCGCTCGACCAGGTCGGGCATCTGGCGATAGAAGAAGGTCAGCAGCAGAGTGCGGATGTGCGCACCGTCCACGTCGGCGTCGGTCATGATGATGATGCGGTGGTAGCGCAGTTTGTCGACGTTGAAGTCGTCTGTGCCGCTCTTGCCGGATTCGGCACTGGCTTTGCCGATGCCGGTGCCCAAGGCAGTGATGAGCGTGACGATTTCGTTGCTGGTGAGCAGCTTTTCGTAGCGAGCTTTTTCCACGTTCAAGATCTTGCCACGCAGGGGCAGGATGGCCTGGAATTTACGGTCGCGGCCTTGCTTGGCCGAGCCGCCAGCCGAATCTCCCTCGACGATGTAGATTTCGCAAAGGGCCGGGTCTTTTTCTTGGCAGTCGGCCAGTTTGCCGGGCAGGCCCATGCCGTCGAGAACGCCTTTGCGGCGTGTCATTTCGCGGGCTTTACGGGCCGCTTCGCGGGCGCGGGCCGCTTCCACAATTTTGCCGCAGATGATCTTGGCGTCGTTGGGGCGCTCTTCCAAAAAGTCGGTCAAGGCCTTGGCCACGATGTCTTCCACCGGGGCACGCACTTCACTCGACACCAGTTTGTCTTTGGTCTGGCTGGAGAACTTGGGCTCGGGCACTTTCACGCTCAGCACGCAGCACAGGCCTTCGCGCATGTCGTCACCGCTGACTTCGACTTTTTGCTTTTTGGCGATCTCGTTTTTCTCGATGTACTTGCTGATGACTCGGGTCATCGCGGCGCGTAAGCCCGTGAGGTGGGTGCCACCGTCACGCTGCGGAATGTTGTTGGTGAAGCACAGCACACTCTCGTTGTAGCCGTCGTTCCACTGCATGGCCACTTCAACACCGATGCTGGTGCCGGGGATGCCACCGTAGCTGTCGGCCGGACGCTCACCGTTGGCATGGAAGGCGTTGGGGTGCAACACTTTTTTGTTGGCGTTGATGAAGTCCACAAAGCCTTTGACGCCACCGGCACCCGAGAAGTCGTCTTCTTTGCCGCTGCGTTCGTCTTTGAGACGAATGCGCACGCCGTTGTTCAAGAAGGACAACTCGCGTAAACGCTTGGCCAAAATTTCGTAATGGAAATCGGTGTTCTGTGTAAAGATTTCTACGTCGGGTAAAAAATGCACTTCGGTGCCGCGCTTGTCGGTGGCACCCGTGACGCGCATGGGCGAGACTTCAACGCCGTCCACGGTTTCGAGCAAACGGTTTTGCACAAAGCCTTTGGCAAAGTCGATCTGGTGGACTTTGCCTTCGCGGCGCACCGTGAGGCGCAACCACTTGCTGAGGGCGTTCACGCAGGACACGCCTACTCCGTGCAAGCCGCCTGAGACCTTGTAGCTGTTTTGGTTGAACTTGCCGCCCGCGTGGAGTTCGGTCAAAGCGATCTCTGACGCGCTGCGCTTGGGCTCGTGTTTGTCGTCCATCTTCACGCCCGTGGGGATGCCGCGGCCGTTGTCGGTCACGCTGATGGAATTGTCAGAGTGGATGGTGACCACGATGTCGTCGCAGTGGCCCGCCAGCGCTTCGTCGATCGAGTTGTCCACGACCTCGAACACCAGGTGGTGCAGGCCGGTGCCGTCAGACGTGTCGCCGATGTACATGCCGGGGCGTTTACGCACCGCTTCGAGGCCTTCCAGAATCTGGATGGAGCCTTCGCCGTAGCCTTCGGATGCGCCCGCTTGGTTGGCGTCGATCTTGGGTTGCGCGGTGGTGAACGCTTCTTCGCTGGGTTGGATGTCGTCGGTCATGTTCAATTTTCTCTGTCGCTTGAATGGCCGAAACCCGCGAGGTGTCGCGGGTTTCGATAAGGGTGTCCTTGCGGGCTTTCGCCTTAAATGCGCATCGGCATCACCACATATTTGAAGTTGTCGTTTTCAGGAATCGTGATCAGCGCCGAGCTGTTGCCATCGGCCAGGTCAATGCGGACCATGTCCTGGCCCATGTTGCTGAGCACGTCGATGATGTAGGTGACGTTGAAGCCAATCTCGATGGCGTCACCGCCGTAATCGATGTCGAGTTCGTCCACGGCTTCTTCTTGCTCGGCGTTGGTCGATGCCACACGCAGCGTGCCGGGCTCCAAATTCAGACGCACGCCCTTGAACTTGTCGCTGGTCAGGATGGCGGTGCGTTGCAAGCAAGACAAGAGCGCCTGGCGGCCCAGTGTCAGGTTGTTGCGATGGCCTTTGGGTATAACGCGGTTGTAGTCAGGGAACTTGCCCTCGACCAGTTTGGTCACGAACTCCATGCCGTCAAAACTGAACTTGGCCTGGTTATTGGCGAACTGCATCTCGATCGCGCCATCGGCATCGGACAGCAAGCGTTGCAACTCGAGCACGGTCTTGCGTGGCAAGATGACTTCTTGTTTGGTGGGCACTTCCACGTCGAGTGTGGCGGCAGTGAAGGCAAGTCGGTGGCCGTCGGTCGCGACAAGGCTCAGGCGGTTGCCTTCTGCCACAAACAAGATGCCGTTCAGGTAATAACGGATGTCGTGCACGGCCATGGCAAACGAGACTTGCCCCAGCAATTGCTTGAGGGTCTTTTGAGGCACGCTGAACACGGGGCCGAAGCTGGCGGCTTCTTGCACCAGCGGGAAGTCTTCTGCGGGCAAGGTCTGCAATGTGAACTTGGACTTACCGCCCTTCAAGATGAGCTTGGCTTGCGAGGACTCGAGGCTGACGGTTTGGTCAGCGGGCATGGTGCGCAAGATGTCAATGAGTTTGCGCGCGCCCACGGTGGTGGTGAAGTCGCCCGAGTCGCCTTCCATCTCGGCCGTGGTGCGGATTTGGATTTCGAGGTCGCTGGTGGTCAGTTGCAGTGCGTGGCCTGTTTTGCGGATCAGCACATTGGCCAGCACGGGCAGGGTGTGACGGCGCTCCACAATGCCGGACACGGATTGCAGGACAGACAGCAATTTGTCTTGGGTGGCCTTCAGGACGATCATTTGTCTACCTTTGATGGTTTTTGTCGCCGCAGCTCAGCGCCTGGCGAATTTTTCACAACAGCGTGCATTTTCGCTGTTTTTTGGTCCCAAAACGACCAGGATTGGGTGCAAATCACCTAAAACCGGGGGCTGTGATGGGTTCATGGCGGATCAACCCTTGAGGGATTGCTCCAACACGTGCAATTGCTGGTTCAGCTCGGTCAGTTGCTGGCGTTCGGCGCTGATCTTGCGCACGGCGTGCAGCACCGTGGTGTGGTCGCGCCCGCCAAACAGCTCGCCGATCTCGGGCAGGCTCTTTTGGGTCATTTCCTTGGCCAGGTACATCGCAATCTGGCGCGGGCGGGCAATGCTGGCCGGGCGCTTCTTGCTGTACATGTCAGCGACCTTGATCTTGTAGTAATCGGCCACCGTTTTTTGGATGTTTTCGACGCTGATCTGGCGGTTCTGGATCGACAGCAGGTCGCGCAGGGCGTCTCGGGCCAGCTGGATGGAGATGTCTTTTTGGTTGAACCGTGAATAAGCCAAGATTTTGCGCAAGGCCCCTTCGAGCTCGCGCACGTTGGATCGCACGTTCTTGGCGACAAAAAACGCCACATCCTCGGGCATTTCGCTGCCCTCACTGATGGCCTTGTTGATCAAAATGGCCACCCGCATCTCGAGTTCCGGGGGTTCCATGGCCACCGTTAGGCCCGAATCAAAGCGCGAAACCAGGCGCTCATGGATGTCGGCCAGGCCCTTGGGGTAAGTGTCGCTGGTCATCACGATGTGTGATTTTTTGGCCAGCAGGGCCTCGAAGGCATTGAAAAATTCTTCTTGTGTGCGGTCCTTGTTGGCAAAGAACTGTACATCGTCGATCAGCAGCAAATCGAGCGAGTGGTAGTGGTACTTGAACTCGTCAAAAGTCTTGCGTTGGTAGGCTTTAACCACATCCGA
>JBIKHW010000267.1:0-4928 GCA_044361935.1 Limnohabitans sp.
GACGGCGTCAAAGAAGGCGGCTGGAGCATCAGCCGCTTCAAGGGCTTGGGCGAGATGAGCGCCGAGCAGCTGTGGGACACCACACTCAACCCCGACACCCGCCGCCTCTTGCCCATCGAGCTGGGCCCGCTGGACAACGCGGGCACCGAAAACCTCATGACCCAGCTCATGGGCAAAGGTGAAGCTGCGGCACGGCGCGAGCTGATGGAGCTGCACGGCGACAGCATCGAAATTGACGTGTGACGAATTCCCCGTAGGAGCCGACCCCTTGGGCGAAATGTCTGAGCAAATTCAACGCCCGCAGGCAGGCTCCTACCCTGAAAGAACCTGATGACCACTGACCTGTTGACCCCCGAACCCACCGCCGCGCCCGAAGGCGATCATTTGGGCGCCTACGCCCAGCGGGCATACCTCGAGTACGCGCTGTCCGTCGTCAAAGGCCGCGCCTTGCCCGATGTGTGCGACGGCCAAAAACCGGTGCAGCGCCGCATTTTGTATTCGATGGACCGCATGGGTTTGTCCTACAGCGGCCCCAACAACAACACCGCCGCCAAACCCGTCAAAAGCGCCCGAGTGGTGGGCGATGTGCTTGGCCGCTACCACCCGCACGGCGACACGGCAGCGTATGACGCGTTGGTGCGCATGGCGCAAGACTTTTCGCAGCGCTACCCACTCATCGACGGGCAGGGCAACTTTGGCAGCCGTGACGGCGACGGCGCTGCCGCCATGCGTTACACCGAAGCGCGGCTGTCGCGCATCACCAGCTTGCTGCTGGATGAGATCGACATGGGCACGGTGGACTTCATCCCCAACTACGACGGCTCCACCGAAGAGCCGCGCCAGCTGCCCGCCCGCTTGCCCTTCAGTCTGCTCAACGGTGCCAGCGGCATTGCCGTGGGCCTGGCCACCGAGATTCCCAGCCACAACCTGCGTGAAGTGGCCGATGCTTGCGTGGCTTTGATCAAAAACGACAAGCTGAGCGACAGCGAGCTGATGGCCATCATCCCTGGCCCCGACTACCCCGGTGGCGGCCAGATCATCAGCCCGGCCAGCGACATTGCCGATGCCTACCGCACCGGTCGCGGCAGCCTCAAAGTGCGTGCCCGTTGGAAGATCGAAGACCTGGCCCGGGGCCAATGGCAGCTGGTGGTGACCGAGTTGCCGCAAGGCGTGAGCTCCCAGCGCGTGCTCGAAGAGATCGAAGAACTCACCAACCCCAAGGTCAAGGCTGGTAAAAAAGCGCTCAGCGCCGATCAGGTCCAGCTCAAAGCCAGCATGCTCGCCGTCCTGGATGTGGTGCGCGACGAATCGAGCAAAGACGCCGCTGTGCGCCTCGTGTTCGAGCCCAAAACCAGCCGCATTGAACAGCAAGAACTCATCACCGCCTTGCTGGCGCACACCAGCCTGGAAACATCCGCACCCATCAACATGACTTCGGTGGGCATCGACGGCAAACCGATTCAAAAGTCGCTGCGCCAGATGCTGGTCGAGTGGATCAGCTTCCGCCAGACCACCATCACCCGCCGCAGCCAGCACCGCCTGAACAAAGTGCTGGACCGTATCCATATTCTTGAAGGCCGCCAGCTGGTGTTGCTCAACATCGACGAGGTGATCCGCATCATCCGACACAGCGACGAGCCCAAGCCCGCGCTGATCGAAGCCTTCAAACTCAGCGACCGCCAGGCCGAAGACATCCTGGAAATTCGCCTGCGCCAACTGGCTCGGCTCGAAGCCATCAAAATCGAGCAAGAGCTGAGTGAGCTGCGGGGTGAACAGGGCAAGCTCGAAGAGATTTTGGGCAGCCCCGCCGCGCTGCGCCGCCTGATGATCAAGGAGATTGAAGCCGACGCCAAAACCTTTGCCGACCCCCGCCGCACCCTGATCCAGGAAGAGAAAAAAGCTGTGGCCGAAGTCAAGGTGGTGGACGAACCGGTGACGGTGGTCGTCTCGGAAAAAGGCTGGGTGCGTGCCCGCACGGGCCATGGCCACGACGCCACCAGCTTCGCCTTCAAGGCGGGCGACGGTCTGTATGGGACCTTCGAGTGCCGCACGGTGGACACCTTGCTGATCTTCGGCAGCAACGGCCGCATTTACAGCGTGCCCGTGGCCACACTGCCCGGCGCACGGGGTGACGGCCAACCGGTGACCACGCTGATCGAGCTGGAAGCCACCACGCAAATTGCCCACTACTTTGCAGGCCCCGCCAACGCCACGCTGCTGCTCAGCGGCTCAGGCGGCTACGGCTTCAAGGCCTCGGTCGAGAACATGATTTCGCGCAACAAGGCGGGCAAAGCCTTCATCAGCCTGGGCGAGGGTGAAACCGTCTGCGCCCCCAGCCATGTGAGCGGCTCCAGCGCCACCGTGCCCGCCGACAAACAGCCCATGCCCGCCGCCACCAGCGTCTGCTGCGCCAGCACGGGCGGCCGTGTGCTCACGTTTGAGATCAGCGAACTCAAGACCATGGAAAAAGGCGGCCGGGGCCTGATGCTCATCGACCTGGAAGCCAAAGACACCTTGGCAGGCGCAGCGGCTTACACCCGCAGCGTGAAGATCGAAGGCATTGGCCGAGGCGGCAAAGAGCGCGAAGAAACGCTGGAAATTCGCAGCCTGAACAACGCCAAAGCGGCGCGGGCCAAGAAGGGCCGCGTGGCGGACTTGGGCTTTAAGCCGAACAAAGTGACGCGGGTGGAGTGATCAGGGCGCCGTCATCAAGCTGCAGCCATCAGGCCGTGTTGATGCTTTTTTGAGCATGCCCCGCCAGCCCTTGCTGGGTGGGACTTTGGCGGCTTGTCCCTGCACTTGTCCACAGCTTTAAGCTCGGTGTTTGGGGACAGTCTTGTCAATAAACCGCGTCGTGGTCACCCACGTTGATGGGGATGATTTTCTGATCTTGTATCAAAAGCTCCAAAGTGATGCGATAAGACAAGTTGATGGACACCGAATGCATGCCGCTGAGTCTCCCAGACAGGGCATGCAAGCGCAGCGAAGGGTGTTGCGGGTTGAGCTCTAGCAGAGCCAGGGTTTTGGCGTACTGTGTACGAAGCTCAGGATGTCGCTTGATGAATCGCACAGCTCGGCGCATGTAGGCGTCGGTAAAGACAAGCGAGTAGGGCATGCCGTTTGAGCAGCTTTTTGTCTCAGTGCGATGGCTTGCTCAGCATGGCGTCCAGACGTGCCATGTGATCTTGGGCGCTTTCTTGTAGGGCTCGTCCAGCAGCCAGGTCGGCTCGACTCTGGATCACGGCGGCTTCCAACTCGCATTCGCGCAGGTAGTGGTACTGCGCCAAGTCCATCACCACAAACCGGTCTTTTCCACGTACCGAGATGGTGGCTTCGGTCTGCTCAGCCAAGGCCGACTCGATCGCAGCAATGCCGCGCACCTTGAGGTCGTTGGCAGTCAGTTGGGACATGATGTTTGGGCTACGTCTTGGATAGTACGTTATTTTCGATGTGGTTAAGCGCATTGTCAATAGTGCGATTGGAGGTCATGCTCAACGATTGAGCACGCCCCGCCAGCCCTTGCTGGGCGGGACTTTGGCGGCTTGTCCCTGCACTTGTCCACAGCTTTGGGCACGGTGTTTGGGGACAGTTTGAATCAGCCTAGGCTGAGCCGCCTGTCAGGGTCTTAGCCCTGCGCACCCAACAGGTAATCGATCTTGCCTACTTCCACACCGTTGTGACGCAGGATGGTGTAAGCCGTGGTGATGTGGAAGTACAAGTTGGGCAGCATCCAGTGGCACAGGTAATCTTGCCCGCTGAGGGTGCGGGTTTTGCCCGGGCCCGCGGGGAAGGTGATTTCTTTGTCCTCGGTGCCGTCCAAGGCCGCTGCGGGCACGGTGGCGATGAAGGCCAGGGTTTTCTGGATGCGCTCTTGCAACTGGGCCAAGGTGGTTTCGTTGTCTTCAAACTTGGGTGCTTCGACGCCACTCAAACGGGCGATGCCGTTTTTGGCCGCGTCGCAGGCGATCAGCACCTGGCGAGTGAAGGGAAACATATCTGGGGCCAGGCGGTAAGTGGTCAGCGCCGTGGGGTCGATCTTTTTGGCCTCGACAAACTGCTCAGCCTTGGCCAGGATGTGGCTCAGGTTGGTGAGCATGCGGGTGCACACGGGCAGGCTGGCGCGGGACATGGAAAGGGTCATCAGAGTCTCCTAGGGTATTGAGCAATTCAGGCTTTAAGGGCCATCAGGGATTTCTTCAAGATTTGCGTGGTTTGAACTTTTGCCAATACTGGAATTCATCCGCACGAACTTCGTATTCCAGATCTTCCACCCGCATGAGCATGCGCTCTTTGGCGTCGCTCACGGCGCGGTTGTAAATGCTGGGGCCAATTTCTTCGAGGACAAAGCCAAGCAGGGCACCGGCAGAAATGTTGCCGATTTTTTGCTCAAAGTTGACCTCAAAGTAGCGCTCGATGCTGGCAATCGCCTGAGCGCGGTCCTCTTTGTTCAGCTCAATGGGCATGGCCACAGATCAGCCGATCTCGGCAATCATCTCAATCTCGACGCAAGCGCCCATGGGGATCTGCGCCACGCCAAAAGCGCTGCGAGCATGCGCACCCACTTGTGGACCAAAGACCTGGCCCAGCAGTTCACTGCATCCATTGGTCACGAGGTGCTGCTCGGTGAAGTCGCCCGTGGAGTTGACCAGGCTCATCACTTTGACAATGCGTTTGACCTTGTTCAGGTCACCCACAGCCGCGTGCAATGTGCCCATCAGGTCAATCGCCACAGCGCGTGCGGCTTGCTGGCCTTCGGCGGTGGTGATGTTTTTGCCCAGTTGGCCAGCCCAGACTTTGCCGTCTTTTTTGGCAATGTGGCCAGACAGAAAAACCAGGTTTCCGGTTTGCACATAGGGCACATAGGCTGCAGCAGGTATCGCTACGGGGGGCAGCTCGATGTTCAAGGCTTTGAGTTGGTCGTAAACGCT
>JBIKHW010000036.1:0-15844 GCA_044361935.1 Limnohabitans sp.
GATTTCTGGTACCCCAGTATGAGGCCGAGGCCCACACCCCCCATCACGATGCAGCACACCACCCACGCATGAACTGAACAACACGAATGAGGCAAAAAATGCAAACGAAATTCATGTCCGCCAAAGAGGCGGCACAACTCATCCAAGACGGTGACACCGTGGGCCTGATGGGCGGTGGCGGCGGGCTGATGGAAGCGACCCATTTGTTTGAAGCGGTGCAAGAACGCTTCCTGAGCACGCAGACACCGAAAAACCTCACTGTCATCCACGCGCTGGGCATTGGCGACAAAAAAACCAAAGGCATGAGCTGCTTCGCGCACGAAGGCCTGGTCAAACGCGTCATCGGTGGTCACTGGGTCTGGTCGCCCGCCATGCAGCAGCTGGCCCTGTCCAACAAGATCGAGGCCTACATCCTGCCCGGGGGCGTCAGCAGCCAGCTGATGCGCGAAATCGGCGCGGGCCGCCCCGGCCTCATCAGCCATGTGGGCCTGGGCACCGTGTGCGACCCACGCCATGGCGGCGGCCGCATGAACGATGCGGCCCAGGACGATCTGGCCGAAGTCATCCAAATCGATGGCCGCGAATACCTGCGCTACAAGCCCTTCCCCATCCATGTCGCCATCGTGCGCGCCAGCAGCGCCGACGAAGACGGCAACATCAGCTTCGAGCACGAAGCCGCCAACCTGGATGCCCAGTCACTGGCCTTGGCCGCACGCAACAGCGGCGGCAAGGTCATCGTGCAGGTCAAAGAGCGCCTGCCCAAGGGTGCGCTCAAAGCCCGCGAAGTGCGCATCCCCTCAGCCTGGGTCGATGCGATCGTTGTGGACCCCCAGCAGTCCACCAGCTACGCCATCCCGTTTGATCCGGCCTTCAGCGGCGAGCTGACGGGGCAAGCGCGCTTGAACAGCGAAGCCCAAGACCACGCCCGCGAAGTGGTGGCGGCTCAAGAAGCCTTCAGCGAACGCCAAGCGGTGGCGCGTCGTGCATACAAGGAACTCTTCAACACCGACAAGGCCCGCCCGGTCATCAACTACGGCGTGGGCGTACCCGATGCCGTGGCCAAACTGATCGCGGCGCGCAACGAGCAGCACCGCATTTACCAAACCATCGAGCACGGCACCTATGGCGGCACGCTGATGGACGGCGTGTTGTTTGGCTATGCGCGCAACGCCACCGCCATGTTGGACGCCGCCACGCAGTTCGACTTTTACGGCGGCGGTGGCTTGGACATCGCCTTTCTGGGCTTTGGCGAATTCGACGAAGAAGGCTCGGTCAACGTCTCACGACTGGGCGGCGTCACCGTCGGGCCCGGCGGCTTCATTGATATCGCGCAAAACGCGAAGAAAGTGGTGTTCTGCGGCACCTTGGCGGCCAAGGGCGTCAAGCTGAAAACCGGCGACGGACAGATGCGCGTGGCCGCACAAGGCGCGGTGAAAAAGCTGGTCCAAAAAGTGGACCAAATCACCTTTTCAGGTCCGCAAGGTTTGGTGCGCAGGCAAGAAGTACTCTACTTGACCGAACGCGCCAGCTTCAGACTCACGCCCGAAGGCATAGAACTGTTCGAGATCGCCCCCGGCATCGACCTTCAGCGGGATGTACTCGACCAGATGGACTTTGCACCACTGGTGTCAATAAAACTGAAATTGATGGACAGCGAGTTCTTCCAAGCTTGATGTTCAGGAAGATTTTTTGCGGACACTCAAATCAAAAAGGAGCAACTTACCGGATGCCATCTGTAGATACAGCAGCCTGAATACGGATCATCTGCAGTGATACGAAATCTGTTACCAATGGGGTGTTGTGAATACACGGAGTACCCGCATAGTCATGGCACTCTCAGGGCGCCAGCACCAAATTCTTCTGCGTGGTGCTGCCCTCCAGCCCCAAGTTGAGCACCGGGTCCGTGCTTTGGGTGGTGTAGCCGGTGGCGGTGCCGCTCAGGTTGTAGCGCCCGGCCACCATGCCATCGGTGCTAAAGCTTAAGGCTGCACCTGGAACATAAGTCGCTTTCACAGCAGCCGCCAAAGGCAAGCGCAGGCTGAAATCGGCGTTGACCACGTCCACCCCGGTGGAGGCCACAGCCAGCACCTGCCCAGTGCTCAAGGTCTGACTGGCCGACACCACGGCCTCGGTCAGCAAGGCATTGACCATGTTGGTGACCACGCCCGCCACCGAGGCCATGGCCGAAGCCGCAGGCAAGATCGCGGTCTGCGCGGTATTAAGCGTCGTGACGCCCATGGCCAGGGACACCGGCACATTGGTGATCGCGGCGGTGGTCAGGTCCTGGCCAGACACCACCACGGTGTAGTTGGCGTTGGCCGGCAAATACGCCAAGGTAAATTTTCCGGTGGTGGGGTTGGGCACCGTGGCACGCAGGTTGTTGTCGGGGTCGCGCGTGCTCACCACCACATTGGCCGCGATCGACGGATCCACATAGCCTTCAATGGCCGTGCTCAGGCGCGGTATCACCGCCACCACGGGTTTGAGGTTGTAGCGCCCGGAAGCGCCCGCCCGCACGATGGAGCGGCAAGCGTCAAAGTCCAGCACCATGTCGGCCACCTGACCGTTTTGTACTTCAAAAAACGCCTTGAGCTTGAAGCCGCTTTGCTGGGCGCTGGGGGTACTCAGTGGCACTTCGTTCGTGCTGCCCGAGAGCACAAGCGCATTGGCCAGCGGGTTGGCGCTAGACGGGTTGGATGGATTGTCTGCCAGCAGCAGGCGCACCTGCTGGTAGGTGCCTGCTGGCAAGGGCAGGCTACCTAACTCCTGCAGCACACCATTGGTCAGTGAGAGCAAATCGATGCGCTGCGCGGGGATGCTCAACTCGCGCCAGCCCAGCAACTCCGTGCCATCGGCCGCAGCGCTTTGGTGGACCCGAATTTTGTTCACGGTGACATACACATGGTCGTAGCCACAGGCCGGTGCATCGGTCATGGCCAGCTTGAGCGTGCCAGTAGTCGAGTCAGCACCACTGCCGCCACTGCCCCCACAGGCCACCAAAACAGCGGTGGCCAGAACCAGGCCTGACCAGGCCCAGGGTTGGAGGGATCGAAACCTGCGGTGAACGGTCATGGTGCGCTCCTGATGAAAAACGATGTCCTGCATCGTCTTGCGTTTCAGGCAAGAACACCATTGCACAGAAGGTGTATGTCGGGGCTACCCCACGGTATAGACCGAAGCGCTATGGCGGGGCCACGCGCCCTAAGCCCTCACACCAAAGGTACCGTCAGCTTGGCAATCACCGCCGCTGTGTCGGGCCGCACGCCGCGCCACCACGCAAAGGCCTCGGCCGCTTGCTCGGCCAGCATGCCGACGCCATCGGCCAGCTGCGTCACACCCGCTTGCTGGGCCAGCTGCAAAAACGGCGTAAGACCCTTGCCGTAGGTCAGGTCATAGGCCAGGCAACCGGGGCCAAACACGCTGGCAGACAATGGCGGCAGCTCGGCTGTGAGGCTGGACGAGCTGGCGTTGAGCACCACATCAAACGACTGCTCTTGCAAGTCTGCATAGCCCAGCCCCTGCACGGGCACCTGGCCCGTCTGATGCTGCTGAGCGAGCGCTGCCAACTCATGCGCCTTGGCCACGGTGCGGTTGACAATCACCAGCTCGGCAGGCTGCTCGGCCAGCAAGGGCAGCAAAGCGCCTCGCGTGGCACCGCCCGCCCCCAAAATCAACACTCGCCGCCCCTGCAACGGGCAGGCCAGGTTGTGCACCAGATCGCGCACCAGGCCCACACCGTCAAAGTTTTCCGCGTAGACCTTGCCACCTTCGAACTTCATCGCATTCACCGCCCCCGCCATCTTCGCGCTGGGCGCCAGGTCGGTGGCATAGGCAAAGGCATCGAGCTTGAAAGGCGCGGTCACGTTCATGCCCCGCCCGCCACTGGCCCGAAACGCGTCCACCGTGGCCGCAAATTCGCCCAAGGAGCCGAGCAACTTGCCGTAGTCAATGTCTTGCCCTGTGACTTGCGCAAAAGAGCTGTGGATCAAGGGCGATTTGCTTTGCACAATGGGGTTGCCGATCACGGCGTAGCGGTCTGTCATGCGGTAGGTTCCAAATCAATCAGTGCTTGATCTTATCGCCCCGATGGCGGCAAAACATCCCACAACTTCTCCAGCGGTCGGCACACGCGCACGCCCCGTGAACTGGCCACAATCGGGCGCTCGATCAAGACGGGGTGCTGCCCAATGAAGTCCAGCAGCTGCTCGTCGGTCCATTTCGGGTCGGCCAGCCCCAACTCTCTGTAAGGGGGTGCCTTAGCGCGCAGCAGATCTCGCACGCTGCCGCCCATGCGCTGCACCAAAGACAGCAGGATGTGGCGGTCCGGCGGGGTTTTGAGGTACTCGATCACGGTGGGCTCGAAACCGCTGTCGCGGATCATGGCCAGCGCCTTGCGCGAGGTGCTGCATTGGGGGTTGTGGTAAAGGGTGATGTCAGTCATGTCAGCAGGCATTCAGATCCTGTTTCTTGTTAAAGTGAAAAGCAAAGCACCGATTGTGACGAGCCCCACCGCGCGCGCCACCACGCGTTTCCCCCGTGCACTCGCATGGCGCAGCCGTGTTCGCGGTCATGAAAGCCCAAGTCCAAAGGATCAACATGCCCTGGTCATTTCGAAAAAAATGGAAGGAGGCTTTCGATGCCTGAAAAAAATGGATGCCGACAAACAAGCTTTTGCGCAGGATGTGCTCACCTCTTTACAACAAGCCCAGCGCGGCGAAGGCCGGGTGCACCAGGTCACGCTGTCGGCCGATGCCGAGGCTCGGGCCAAAGTGGGCTTAACGCAATCGGCCTTTGCGCAGTTGATGGGGGTGATGGTGCGCACTTTGCAAACTGAGAGCAAGGTCGCAGCCAGCCCTCGGGGGAGGCGCAAACCTTGATCAAAGTGGCGCAACAATGGCCTGAAGTGTTGCGCGCCCTGTCCTGATACCGCAACCAGGGTGTCGCCTTCCAGACCTTCACGTTGAACCCCGTGGCTATACTTTTGAATATGAAAACAAACAAACCCCTGCGTTTTGAAACTTTGGCCGTGCATGCAGGGCACGGCGTCGATCCTTCTACTGGCGCGGTGGTCGATCCGATCCACCTGTCCACCACTTTCGAGCGCGATCCGGACGGCAGTTACCCGCACGGCTATTTGTATTCGCGCAACCACAACCCCAACCGCAATGGCCTCGAAGCCGCCCTCTCGGCATTAGAAGGCGGTGCAGGCGCTGCCGCTTTTGGCTCAGGCCTGGCCAGTGTCACGGCCATTTTTCAGGGCCTGCAACCGGGTGACCATGTGCTGGCACCGGCTGACATCTACCACGGCACGGCCAATGTGCTCAAACACCTGTTTGCCAAGTGGCAGGTCAGCGCCAGCTTTGTGGACATGACCCGCCTCGATGTGGTGCGTGCGGCCATGCAGCCCAACACCCGCATCGTCTGGATCGAAACTCCCTCCAACCCCCTGATGCAGTGCGTGGACATCGCCGCCGTGGTCGAGATCGCCCACGCGGGCGGTGCGCGGGCCATTGCCGACAACACCTTTGCCTCGCCCGTTTTGCAGCGCCCACTCGATTTGGGCTGCGACATGGTCATGCACGCCACCACCAAATACTTGGGCGGGCGCAGCGATGTGCTGGGCGGCGCGGTCATCACGCGCCAGGATGATGCGCACTTTGCCGCCTTGCGCACCGCGCAGTTGTTTGGCGGCGGCGTGCCCTCGCCTTTTGACTGCTGGCTGGTCATGCGCAGCTTGCCTACCCTGCCCTACCGCATGCAGGCGCACTGCGCCAATGCCGACAAAGTGGCCCGCTTTTTGAACGAGCACCCGCAAGTCAGCGCCGTGCACTACCCGGGCCTGGAGGGCAACGCTTTTCACGCCATTGCCAAAAAGCAGATGTCGGGCTTTGGCGGCATGCTGTCTTTCGAAGTCAAAGGTGGCAAAGATGCCGCCATGGCGCTGGCCGCGCATGTGGAGATCTTCACCCGCGCCACCAGCCTTGGCGGGGTGGAAAGCCTGATCGAGCACCGCGCCTCGATCGAGGGACCAGAGAGCAAGACCCCCCAAGGTTTGCTGCGTGTTTCGGTGGGCCTGGAGCATGCCGATGACCTGATCGACGACCTGGCGCAAGCCCTTGAGCGCGCCAGCGCCTGAGCGCACCCAAGTTGGCCCCCGCCCCTCGTTGGCGGTGGCCGTCATTGTTCTGGCCCAGTGCCTGAGCACTTCGCTGTGGTTTAGCCCCAGCGGGGTGGCCGACAGCCTGATGCACGATTGGCAGCTGAGTGCAACTGCCTTCAGCTGGCTTTTAGCCGCCACCCAACTGGGTTTCATTGCAGGCACGCTGGCCTTTGCCTTCAGCGGCGCGGCCGACCGTTTTAAGCCCACCCGCATTTTTGTGGTGTGCAGCTTGCTGGGGGCGCTAGCGAACGCCTCCGTCACCTGGGGTGTGACCGATTACGGCGTGTTCTGGAGCCTGCGCTTTGTCGTGGGCATGTGCTTGGCCGGTATTTACCCGCTGGGCATGAAGATGCTGGTGCAGCGTGTGGGCAGCAAACCGGCGGCGGCGCTGGGCTGGCTGGTGGGCATGCTGACGCTGGGCACCGCCATGCCGCATGCCTTGCGCGCCTTGGGACAAAGTTGGCCCTGGCCCGAGGTGCTGCTGGGCTCGTCGGTGCTGGCCCTAGTCGGTGCGCTGCTGGTGGGCTGGATGGGCCAGCCGCCCAAAACAGACACATCTCCGAATCAACCCCCTGCCCCCGCCCCCCTTCGCCTGAACACCCAGGCCTTGCGCGAGGTCATTGCGGTGCGCGGCTTTCGCGCGTCGGCGCTGGGCTATTTTGGCCACATGTGGGAGCTGTATGCATTCTGGAGCGTGCTGCCTTGGCTCAGCCTGCCCATCCACCGCTCGCTGGTTGCCGGTGGCTACGGCTGGGCACCGTCGGTGGCGCTGATGAGTTTTGCGGCCATCGGCATGGGGTTTTTCGGCTGCGTGCTGGGCGGCATGTGGAGCCGTCGCGTGGGCAGTGCGCGGGTGGCCGCCACGGCATTGACCGCTTCGGGCCTGATGTGCCTGGGCTACCCCTTGATTCCCGACACCTGGCCACTGGTGCAGCTGGGTGCCTTGCTGTTTTGGGGCGTTTGTGTGGTGGCCGATTCGCCACAGTTTTCGGCCATGTCGTCGCAACACGCACCGCCACAGTGGCTGGGCAGTGCCTTGGTGCTGCAAAACGGCATTGGTTTTTTGATCACCGTGCTCAGCATCTTGCTGCTGGGCTGGGCTGTGCAGCACTGGGGCAGCATGGCCCTGTGGCTGCTGGCCCCCGGCCCGATGCTGGGCCTGTGGGCCATGCGACCTTTGTTGACGCCTGACTTGGAGCACACACCATGACCCCCAGCCACCCCGTTGTAGCAGCCGCCCTTTCTTGCCAGGACTGGCTGGTGGGCCTGCGCCAGCAGTTGCACCAATTGCCCGAGTTGTCTTACCGCGAGCAGGCCACAGCCGAGCGCGTGAAGTCCGAGCTGAGCGCCATGGGCGTGCCCTGGGAGGCGGTGGGCGAACACGGCGTGGTGGCCACGGTCACTGGCCAGCACAGCCGCGCCATGGTGGCGCTGCGGGCCGACATGGACGCCCTGCCCATTCAGGAACTCAACGAACACCTGCCCTACCGCTCGCAAGTGCCCGGCGTGATGCACGCCTGTGGGCATGATGGGCATGTGGCCATGCTGCTGGGGGCTGCACGGGTTTTGCAGCAGTTTTCGAGATCCCTGCAAGGCAGCGTGAAACTGTGCTTTCAGCAAGCCGAAGAGCAAGGTGGCGGCACGGCCGAATTGCTGGACCACCTGGCGGCGTTTCCGGTGCAACGGGCCTTTGCCATTCACCTGTGGTCCGAGATCGAGGCAGGCCAGATCAGCGTGCAAGCCGGGCCACGCATGGCCGCCTGTGATTTGGTGGAGATTGAACTCAGCGGCGTGGGCTGCCACGGCGCTTCGCCTCAAAAAGGCGTGGACCCGATTGCGGCAGGCGCGGCCTTGGTGAACAACCTGGCCATGATGATGACTCGCGAAATCAATCCGGCGCACGCCGCCAGCCTGACTTTTGGCAAATTTCAAAGCGGCTTTGCGGGCAACGTCATCCCAGAGCAGGCCTTGTTGGCAGGCACTTTGCGCACCACCCATCTGGCGGACCAGAAGCACCTGCATGAGGCCATCCGGCGCGTGGTGGAGAGCACCGCTGCCAGCTTCAGGGCGCAAGCGCGGCTGAACATCCGCAAAGGCGGCTCGATGCTGATCAACGAAGCACGCAGCAGCGCCTTGGCCGCGCAATGCGCCAGCGACTTGTTTGGGGCTGAGGCGGTGATCGACTTTCCGTCGCTGATGGTGTCCGAAAACTTTGGCGACTTTCTGGAAAAGTACCCCGGCCTGATGGCCCTGGTCGGCGTGCGCAACGAAACCCTGGGCGCGTGCCACGCACACCATCACCCTCAATTCAATATCGACGAAAGCGCCCTGCACCGGGGCGTGGCCTTGCACGTCGAATTTTCTCGGCTCAGCCTGTCGCAGGGGGCCTGAACTCAAAGTGATTGGAAAGATAGGTTCCACCCACGCTTGCAGTCGGATGGGCTTGTAGACTTGTAGGCCGTGCCTTTATGGTCCGACAGCCATCTTTTCGCGAAGCGACATTTTCAAAGAGTTGTGGTCCTCACGCAGGGCGTCGGACCCGAAGGCACCGACCTACGGGGAAACGTGCCGACCCACCAAGCGGTAAACCACTGCGCCCAACCCCACCACCCCCAACGCAGCGCCAGTGAAGGCATAGGACAGCCAACCCATGTCCACACTTTGGGCCATGATCAGCACCCCGGTGGACTGGCCAAAAAACAGCGAGCAGGCGAACAAGGTCACCGCCGAGCCGCGAGCGGCCGGGGCCATTTGGGTGGCCTGCACCTGCAAGGTGTTGTGCAGCATGTAAAAGCCCAGCCCGGTCATCAGGCAAGCGAGCATGCCCAGCCATACCCCGCTGCCCCAGGCCAGCACCAGCAAACCCACCGCCACCAAAGCGGCCCCCGTGCGCACCAAGCCACGCTCGCCCAGCCAAGCCAGCCAGCGCCGCGCCATTTGGCTGTAGAGCAAACCGCCCACGCCGTACAGCATCATCACCGAGCCTGCAGCCACCACGCTCAAACCAAACTGCTGGAGCAAATGGGTGGGCATGAAAGCCATGGCCCCGAACACCAAAGCGCCCTCGGCCGCCGTGACGGTCAAGATCAAGCGCACGCGCGGTGTGCCCAAGAGCTGGCCCGTCAGGCGAAACGCGGCCCACAAGCCCGGGGCCGCCACCGGCAACAACTGCGCCTGGCGCTTCGCTTGCTGGCGCAACCGGCGCAGCAGCAACACAGCGGCCATACCGAACATGGCCGCCAGCAACACAAAAGCGCTGCGCCAGCCCACCGTGTCGGCCGCAAAGCCACCAAACCACAACCCACTCATCATGCCGAGCACAGTGGCGCTCATGAGCTTGGCCAGTATTTCCTGACAGCGCTCATAAGGCACTTGGTCACCCACCCAAGCCATCGACAGAGGGATGATGCCCGCCGCCGCCGCGCCCATGAAGCCGCGCATGATGACCAGCATCGGCAGGTTGACAGACAGCGCCGTGATGGCGCTGAACAGCGCACAGGCCGACACCGCCAGCGACACCACACGCAGCTTGCCAAATCGCTCGCCCAGCGGGCCGTAAAACAACTGCAAAACGCCGTACACCACGGCAAACACAGACACCACTGCCGACGCATCGCCCGTGCTGACCTGGAACTCTTGGCCCAGCACCACCAGCATCGGGTCGCAGATGCGCATCGAGGCCATGCTGGCAAAACCAGCCAAGCCCAAGAGCGTAAGGTGCTGGCGTTCGTCTGCAGGAGTCAAGGCGCTCATGCTCAGACCAGTTGCTGCTCCAGGTCGTGCAGGACCTGGTAGCACGGCAGCACTTGTGCGATGGAACTGTTGGGCTCACGGCCCTCACGAATCGCGGCGAAGAACTCGCGGTCTTGCAGCTCGATGCCGTTCATCGACACGGCCACTTGCGACACATCGATCTTTTCTTCCTTACCGGTGAACAGGTCGTCGTAACGCGCCAGGTAGGTGCCGGTGTCGCCGATGTAGCGGAAGTAAGTGCCCAGCGGGCCGTCGTTGTTGAAGCTGAGTGACAAAGTGCAGATCGCACCGTTGGCGGCTTTGAGCTGGATGCTCATGTCCATAGCGATGCCGAGTGTGGGGTGAATCGGGCCCTGCACCGCGTTGGCTTTCACGATGGGGCTGCCGCACTGGTAAGCGAACAGGTCCACCGTGTGGGCAGCGTGGTGCCACAGCAGGTGGTCGGTCCAGCTGCGGGCCTGGCCCAGCGCGTTCATGTTGGTGCGGCGAAAGAAATAGGTCTGCACATCCATCTGCTGGATGTTGAACTCGCCCGCCTTGATCTTGTGGTTCACCCACTGGTGACTGGGGTTAAAGCGCCGGGTGTGGCCCACCATGGCCACCAGCCCTGTTTCCTTCTGCACACGCAGAACCTCTTGGCCTTCTTTGTAAACGTCGCACAGCGGAATTTCCACCTGCACGTGCTTGCCTGCCTTCAGGCACGCCAGGCTCTGGCTGGCGTGCATTTGCGTGGGCGTGCACAGGATCACGGCGTCGACTTCTTTCAAAGCCAGCGACTCGTTCAAATCGGTGGTGACGTGTCCAATGCCGTATTTGTCCGCCACCTCTTTGGTTTTGGCGAACTCGCGGCCAATCAGCGAGACGACCTCGACGCCGTCGATGTTTTTGATGCCGTCCAGGTGTTTGATGCCGAAGGCGCCTGCGCCAGCAAGGGCAACTTTGATGGTTTTGCTCATGATGAACTCCAGTTTTGAATTGCTTGAAGTGGCTGATTGCCCACTGATGAATGAAATTGTCACTCCGGACTTGATCCGGGGTCCATGTTGATCTGTCACCCGGACTTGATCCAGGGTCCATGTTGATCTGTCACCCCGGACTTGATCCAGGGTCCATGTTGATCTGTCACCCCGGACTTGATCCAGGGTCCATGTTGATCTGTCACCCCGGACTTGATCCAGGGTCCATGTTGATCTGTCACCCCGGACTTGATCCGGGGTCCATGACTTCATGGATTGCCGCTGTCGCAGTCATGTCAATAAATCAGGTGTTTTCCAAAATCACATGCCCCACCGCCGTATTGCTGGCAGGCACATGGTAGAAGCGGTGACGCAACTTGGGCGCGGAGCCTGTGACCTGGCCGCCTTCGATGTCGCTCATCGCGCCTCGCGCAATCAGCCACATGACCAACTCGATGCCTTCGCTGCCCGCTTCGCGCACGTAATTGATGTGTGGCGTGGCCGCGCAGGCAGCAGGGTCGTTGATGAGTTGGTCGAGCCAGGCGTTGTCCCACTCGCGGTTGATCAGGCCGGCACGCGCGCCCTGCAGTTGGTGGCTCATGCCGCCTGTGCCCCAGATGTGCACGTTGATGTCTTCGTCATAGCTCTCCACCGCTTTGCGGATCGCTTGCCCCAAATTGAAGCAGCGCTGGCCGCTGGGCACGGGGTACTGCACCACGTTCACAGCGAACGGGATCACCGGGCAGGGCCAGGCGTCTTTGACCGGGTCCAGCGGGCCGCACATCAGCGACAGCGGCACGGTGAGGCCGTGGTCCACGTCCATCTTGTTGACGATGGTCAGGTCGAAGTCTTGTTGGATGACCGACTGCGCGATGTGGCTGGCCAACTCAGGGTGCCCCTTCACTACAGGCACCGGGCGTGGCCCCCAGCCTTCGTCAGCGGGCTGGTACTCGGCAGCGGTGCCGATGGCGAATGTCGGAATCAGGTCGGAGCTGAAGGCGGTGGCATGGTCGTTGAACACCAAGATGATCACGTCCGGCTTGTTGTCCTTCATCCATTGCTTGGAGAAGTCGTAGCCCGCGAACACGGGCTTCCAGTAGTCTTCCTGCGTTTTGCCCAAGTCCATGGCCGCGCCAATGGCGGGCACATGCGAGGTGTAGACGGATGCGGTGATTTTGGCCATGTCTTTTTCTCTTAAAAGAATCGGGATCTGACCCCAATTACATTAATTGGGGTCAGATCCCAATTAAAGTTTTTGGCCCGCCGCGCTGGACGGTCGCCCGGCTGCGCCTTGGGGCTGGTTGTGGGCTTGGGCGCTGCCGTTTTCGCCGATGTAGCGGTTGCCTTCCACGCTGCGCCCGCCTGCGATCATCATGTTGCGGTATTCCTCTTCGGTCATGCCGGTCATGGAGC
Organism: Limnohabitans sp.; assembly: GCA_044361935.1. Classification (GTDB taxonomy): domain Bacteria; phylum Pseudomonadota; class Gammaproteobacteria; order Burkholderiales; family Burkholderiaceae_C; genus Limnohabitans_A. Next base: position 12,283 of record JBIKHW010000036.1, read on the forward strand.
CCGCCATCTGCTGGAAGCTCTTGCCGTCGGTCGCACCGATTTTGGCCAGGAAATAAATGTTGCCGCCGGTGCGCATGCACCAGTTCAGATCACGCGCCAGCACAGCTTGCTTTTGCTCTTCGGTCATTTGCCACTCATCCAGGTAAGCACGCTCGTCGCGCTTGAAACGCTCACGGTTCTCGACCTTCATGAGCGACATGCAAAACTGGTTGAGCCAATAGCCTTTGCGCGATTGCTCCGCATCAAAAATGATCGTGCCGGGCACGTCGGTGTAGGGTTTGTCTAATGCCATCAGATACCTTTCAAGATGTTGTCATTCGCGCGCAGCCGGGAAACCGTGGATCCCGGGTCAAGCCCGGGATGACAGGAAAATTCACGGATGCTGTCATTCCCGCGAACGCGGGAATCCATGGGTCCGGGTCAAGTCGAGGGATGACAAAAAAATCACTTCACTTCTTCGGGCCAATAAAGGCGCATCGGGTTGTCGACCAAGAGTTTCTTTTGGAGCTCTGCCGTAGGCGCGATGTGCGGGATGAAGTCCACCAGCAGGCCGTCGTCGGGCATGTGGTCTTTCAGATTGGGGTGCGGCCAATCGGTGCCCCAGAGCACGCGGTCAGGAAACTCCTGCACGATGCGCTGGGCAAATGGGATCACGTCTTGGTACGCGTTTTGCTCTCCGTTCAAAGCCTTGGGGCCGGTGACCGACAAACGCTCAGGGCACGACACCTTGCTCCACACATTGCTGTGTTCGCGCATGAACTTCTGGAACAGCGCAAATTGCGGGCCGTCCACGGGCAGCGAAACGTCAGGGCGGCCCATGTGGTCCACCACCACCGTGGTGGGCAGCGCGGTGAAAAAGTCCCACAGCTCGGGCAAATCGACCGCTTCGAAATAAATCACGACATGCCAGCCCCATTTCTGGATGCGGCTGGCGATTTCCATCAGCTCGTCCTTGGGCGTGAAGTCCACCAAACGCTTGACGAAGTTGAAGCGCACGCCGCGCACACCCGCGTCGTGCATGGCCTGAATCTCCTGGTCGGTCACGCTGCGCTTGACGGTGGCCACGCCACGCGCCTTACCACCAGAGTTGACCAAGGCATCCACCAGGGCGCGGTTGTCTGCGCCGTGGCAGGTCGCCTGCACCACCACATTGCGCGCAAAGCCCAAGTGGTCACGCAGCGCATACAACTGGTGCTTGGACGCGTCACAAGGGGTGTATTTGCGCTCGGGCGCGTAGGGAAACTCTGCGCCCGGGCCAAACACATGGCAGTGCGCGTCCACCGCGCCAGCGGGCAATGGGAAGCGCGGCTTGGACGGGCCGGTGTACCAGTCCATCCAGCCTGCGGTTTTGGTGAAGTCGCCGGTAGTGGGTTTGCTCATGAATAACCTTTCAACACGCTCATGTTAGATGCCGGATCAGGTCCGGCATGACCCATTAAAGATGGATGCCGGATCAAGTCCGGCATGACAAACTGAATATGGCTGCCATATCAAAAGACCTGTCACCCCGGACTTGATCCGGGGTCCATGCCTTTTGACCGCACAGCTGTGGAATGCACAAGCCATCAGTCGATGTATTTCAGGCCCGCCGCTGCCAAGGGCTCGCGCATTTTGTACATGTCCAGGCCCAGCACACCCGACGCGAGCTTGGCGCGTTTTTCGCCTTCGTTGGCTTCACGCGCTTGCGCTGCAGCCAGCGTTTTGGCGGTCAGTGCTTGGGGCACACACACCACGCCATCGTCGTCGGCCACGATCACGTCACCTGGGTGGACGATCATGCCCGCACACACCACAGGGATGTTCACCGAGCCCAAAGTGGACTTGATCGTGCCCTTGCTGCTGATGGCTTTGCTCCACACCGGGAAGTTCATTTTTTGCAACTCTTTCACATCGCGCACCCCGGCGTCGATGATCAAAGCGCGTGCGCCTCGGGCCTGGAAAGATGTGGCCAGCAGGTCACCAAAATATCCGTCCGTGCAATCGGCCGTGATGGCCGCCACCACGATGTCGCCCGGCTGAATCTGCTCGGCCACCACATGCATCATCCAGTTGTCGCCGGGGTGCAGCAGCACGGTGACGGCGGTGCCCGACACTTGCGCACCGGGGTAGATGGGCCGCATGTAAGGCTTCATGAGGCCCACACGGCCCATGGCCTCGTGCACCGTGGCCGAGCCGAGGGCGCCCAGGCCGTCAGCGGCTGCGCGGTCCGCGCGGATAATGTTGCGATAAACAACGCCGAGTTCGTACATGGTTTTCTCCTGGTTCAATCTGCAACTGTCATCCCCGACTTGATCGGGGATCCAGAGGCATGGATGCCCGATCAAGTCGGGCATGACAAAAATTCATGGGACATGCCGCCATAGCCGCTCTCTCCAACGCTTGGTTTCACTGGCCTTTGGCGGTCAACTGATCGTCCAAGCGCTTGAACACACGGCGTGCATTGCCTTCATAGACCATGTAACGCTCTTCGTCGTTCAGGTTGGCCGTGGCTTGCACATAGCGCTTGGTGTCGTCAAAGTAGTGGCCGGTTTCGGGGTCGATGCCGCGCACCGCACCGATCATCTCGGAGGCGAACAAGATGTTCTTGACCGGAATGACTTTGGTCAGCAGGTCGATGCCCGGCTGGTGGTACACGCAGGTGTCAAAGAAGATGTTGTTCAGCAGGTGCTCGGTCAGCAAAGGTTTCTTCAGCTCTTGCGCCAGTCCACGGAAACGGCCCCAGTGGTAAGGCACCGCGCCGCCGCCGTGCGGAATCAAGAACTTGAGTGTCGGGAAATCCTTGAACAGATCGCTGGTCAGACACTGCATGAAGGCGGTGGTGTCGGCGTTCAGGTAGTGCGCACCGGTGGTGTGAAAGCAGCTGTTGCAGCTGGTGCTCACATGGATCATCGTGGGGATGTCGTACTCGACCATCTTTTCGTAAATGGGGTACCAGGCCTTGTCGCTCAAGGGCGGCGAAGTCCAGTGACCACCCGAGGGATCGGGGTTCAGGTTGATGCCCACGTTGCCGTATTGCTCCACACACTTGACCAATTCAGGGATGCAGGTGGCGGGGTCCACGCCGGGCGACTGGGGCAGCATGGCCGCAGGCACAAAGTGGTCGGGAAAGAGTTGCGCCACGCGGTAGCACAGCTCGTTGCAAATGGCCGCCCAGGTGGACGAGACATTGAAGTCGCCAATGTGGTGGGCCATGAAGCTGGCACGGGGGCTGAAGATGGTGATGTCCGAGCCGCGCTCTTTCATCTTGGCCAGTTGGTTGGTCTCAATGGTCTCGCGCAGTTCGTCGTCGCTGATTTTGAGCTCAGAGACTTTGGGCATGGACGCGGGGTCTTTGATGCCCGCAATTTGCTTGTTGCGCCACTCTTCCAGCGCCTTGGGGGCGGTGGTGTAGTGGCCGTGCACGTCGATGATCAAGGGCTTGTTTTGGCTCATTTTTTTCCTCTCAGATGGCGTGGATCGCTGGATGGAATGGGGACACCGGGTGCCCGCAACATGTCTTTTGTAGGTCGGCGGCTTCAGCCCCGACAAGGTGCACCTGTGAGGCATGTCGGGGCTGAAGCCG
>JBIKHW010000268.1:0-4908 GCA_044361935.1 Limnohabitans sp.
CCGCGCCGGGAATGATTTCGCGCAGACTCTTGCCTGGGAAGAGCTGCTGGTGGCGGTGGATGTTCTCCACCACCACGATCGCGTCGTCCACCAAAATACCAATCGAGAAAATCAGGGCAAACAGCGACACGCGGTTGAGCGTGAAGCCCCAAGCCAAGGAGGCGAACAAGGTCGCCATCAGCGTCAAGATGACCGCCACGCCGACAATGGCGGCTTCGCGGCGGCCCAGCGCCATGAACACCAGTGCCACCACCGAAGCGGTGGCGAACAGCAGCTTCTGAATCAGTTTTTGCGCCTTGTCGTTGGCAGTCTCGCCATAGTTGCGAGTCTCCACCACCTGCACGTTGTCAGGGATCACGGTGCCCTGCAGCTTCTCGACGCGGCTCTTGACGCCATTGGCCACATCGATGGCGTTTTCGCCCGATTTTTTGGTGATCGACAGCGTCACGGCGGCAAACTCTTCGCCGCCGTTTTTGTCGTTGTTGCCGTGCCAGACATAACGTTCTGCAGGCATGGGGCCGTCTTTCACGCTGGCCACGTCTTTCAAAAAGACGGGCTTGCCTTGCACCACCTGCACCACCAAATCGGCCACGTCACTGGCTTGCGCCAGGTGTGGACCGGCCTCGATGGCCACGCTCTGGTTGGCACCCAACAACTCACCGACGGGCAAGCCAAGGTTGGCCGATTGCAAGGCCATGCGCAAGTCTTGTACCGTCACGCCCGATCCGTTCATGCGCTGCGGGTCAATCTGCACCAGCACCGCACGGCGCGGGCCGCCAATGGTGACCACATCGCGGGTGCCCGGCACGCGTTTGATGTCGGCCTCGATGCTGTGCGCCACGCGCTCCAGATTAAAGGCGCTCACCTCCGCGTTTTTACCGTGCAAGGTGAAGGACACGATGGGCACATCGTCGATGCCCTTGGGCTTGATCAAAGGTTCAGGCAGACCCAGGTTGCGGGGCAACCAGTCAGAGTTTTCGCGGATCGTGTCGTGCAACTTGACCAGCGCCTCGGTGCGCGGCACGCCCACCTTGAACTGCACCGTCAGGATGGCCACGCCAGGGCGCGAGACCGAGTACACATGCTCCACCCCGGAAATTTTGGAGAGCACCTGCTCGGCCGGGATCGCCACCATTTGTTCCACATCGCGCACCGACGCGCCCGGGAAAGGCGCGATCACATTGGCCATGGTCACGTTGATTTGTGGCTCTTCTTCGCGGGGCGTCACCATCACAGCAAACACGCCCAGTAAAAACGCCACCAGCGCCAGCAAAGGCGTGATCTGCGCACTCTGAAACATCGCCGCGATGCGGCCTGAAATGCCCATTTTTTGCTCGCTCATGGCCATTGCTTTCAGAGTTTCTTGCCAAGGCTGGCGGGCTCGCTCACCACCTGCTCACCTGCACTCACACCGGACAAGACCTCGACGGTCTGGCCCGTGGTGCGCCCCAATCGCACCTGGCGCAAACGCGGTTTGCCTTGTGCGTCCATCACGTACACACCGGTCATCTCAGCTCGGCGCACGATAGCCGTGAGCGGCAAGAAGACGCGGCCACTTTGGGCGGCATCCTTGGCCCCGTTCTGCACCGCAGCGCTGGCCGCGCTGCCAGGCACCCAAACCCGGGCAAACATGCCGGGCACCAAGCCTTCAATGCCCGCAGGCAAAGCCACACGCAACTGCGCAGTGTGTGTCACCGGGTCTACGGCGGGCAGCATTTGCACACTGGCCGCTGCCACGCTGGTGTGGCCCGCGATTTCGTAACGCACCGCTTTGAGTTGCTGACGCACGCCTTCAATCAGCGACTGCGGCACCGCCGCGCTCACGCGCAAAGCCGAGGGGTCGTGCAAGGTCACCAAGGGGCGGCCCGGCATGGCCATGTCACCCAAGGTGACGGGCACATCAGACACCACGCCATTAAATGGGGCTCGCACGCTGAAGAAACCCGTCTGGGTTTGGGCGGCGCGGGTTTGCGCTTGCTGGGCCTGCACTTGGGCCTGAGCCGTGTCGAACTGGGCTTGAGCGCGGTCGAGAGCGCCCTGGCTGATGTATTGCTTTTCAAACAACAGTTTTTGCCTCGCCAGCTCTTGGCCGGCCATCCGCAAGCCCGCTTGCGCGGCTTCGAGTTGGGCGGTGTTGCCGACCACGTTTTGCTGTGCAGCGCTGGCATCGATGCGCAGCAATTCCTGCCCGGCCCGCACCCGGTCGCCTGCTTTCACATTCAAGCTGACGATGGCCCCAGGGACCTGGGCCGACAAGGTGGCCTGGCGCACCGCCTCGACCACGGCGTCCAGACTCATCTCTTGGGCACCTGCCGCACTGGCTTGGGCGGCCACACTTTTGACAGCCGACTGATTGGCATGGGCCCCAACAGAAACACTGGCCAAGCCTGCAAGCGCCATGGCCACCGCCAAAATCGATCGTCTGTTCATCCAAACTTCTCCATTATTTCCGTTTTTGCAAATTTGTTTGTTTGCGTATATAAGCAATGATACAATTAATCCCAGCATCGCGTCAACAAGTGTGATTCATGGTTCAAATTTGTTGTGTAATGGAGCGCTCATGAAAGACTTGCCAGCCAAAGCTCTCGAACAGATTGCCGCCTATTTCCAGGCCTTGTCCGAGCCCACGCGCCTGAAAATCCTCAATCTGCTGAGAGACACCGAATACAACGTTGGTGAGTTAGCCCAGTTGTCCGGTTACTCCCCCGCCAACGTCTCTCGCCACCTCTCTTACCTGGCGCAACACGGCATCGTCACCCGCGAAAGCCGAGGGGCCAGTGTGTTCTACAAAGTGAGCGACCCCTCCATATACGCCCTGTGCGATTTGGTCTGCGCCAACATCGCCCGGCAATACGAACAAACTTCCAGCGACCGGGCCTTGTTCACGCCGGGCTGAAATACCGCTCAGCTGTGCCCGCACTGTTGTGTTCGCCATGGATGGCGGCATGATCGAGTGCAGGCCAAAGGGCCCCGGCGGTTCAAGGACAAGGCGTGACCGATAGGATGCGCCCTCAGGTCGAGCACGACCCTTACCCCCAACCAGCCGTGAACAATCCCGCACCTCCTAAACACCCTTCTTTGAAGTTGTCGAAGCACATGGTGCGCGAGATGCGCTCTGACCACGCTGGCGAAACGGGAGCGGTCTACATTTACAAAGGCATCACCGCTGTGGCCCGCTGGCGACAAGATGCCGAGTTGCTGGCCTTTACCAAAGAACACGGCGACACCGAAGCCGAACATTTGCGACTGCTCGAAGCCTGGTTGCCCGCTTACCGCCCGAGCCGCTTGTTGGTGCCTTGGTGCATCGCAGGCTGGCTGACCGGGGCGCTGCCCGCGCTGTTCGGTCGACGCGCCGTTTACGGCACCATCGCCGCGGTCGAGACCTTTGTGGTCGTGCATTACCAGCAGCAAATTGAACACCTGCAAAAATGCGGCGGCCCCGAAGGGCTGCTGCCTTTGCTGCTGCGCTGCCAGGCCGATGAACAACACCACCGCGACGAAGCCGCTGCCTTGGCAGCCCTGCACACCCCTTGGCCTTTGCGACTGTGGTGCGCGGTGGTCGGCTCCGGATCAGCGGCTGCGGTTGTGTTGGCTCGGCGCGTTTAACGGCGCCGATTCGCGCAAATCAATGCCCTCGTGTTGGGCAATTTTTTCGAGGGCGTTTTCGAACAGGCTGCGGGCCGAGCCGGAGATGGCACGCAAATACGAATGCAGGTGCGCGTCTTCGGTGTTCTTGTTCAGGCACTCTTGGCTGTAGGCCTCAAAACTGGCCAACTGCTCGATCAGCTCGGCCACATGTTTGGGGCACTCACACAAGACATTGGTCGAGATGCCCGCCACACGCCGCAAGGTGTCGTCCGAATATTTGCGCCCGGCAATCACTGCACCTTGGTGGCCATAGGCTTGCGCCCGGTCGCGGTCGACAAACAAAATCGACTGCAACAACTCGGCCAACTCGCTGTCCGAGATCGGGTCACGCCTGACCGTCAAACCCGCCCGCTTCATGGCTTGCACGATCTTGTCGGGGGCGAAGTGGTAGAGCACGATGGTTTGTGCAAACGGCTGGCGCTGCATCAACGCCTCGATCGACTCGAACACCGAGTCCTGCAGCGAGTTGACCTTGATCAGCAGCACTTGCGGCTTGTCTGACAAAGGCGCGTGATGCGCGGCGGCCAGGTCATCGAGCACGTCGGTGACCTGGATGCGGTGCTGGCTCAACACCGCGGCAAATTGACGCGACTCGATGCGGTTGGCCAAACCCAAGCCCACCACCGCCAAGCACACGGGCTGAGCCAAAGTCTGCGTCGTTGGAGCCTGATGGTCGGGGTGGCACAACTGGCGCAGCTGCGGCAGATCCAGACGGGCGATGCTGCCAATGCCATGCCCCGCACCCGACAGCTGCTTGAGCAAGAGCGCCTTGGACACATCGTGTTCGGCAAACAAGCGCTGGTTGCCTTCGGTCTTGACGGGGGTGAACGCCCCATACCGCGTTTGCCAGATGCGCAAGGTGGAGACCGGAATCTCGGTGGCCTTGGAAACGGCGCCGATGCGGTAGAGCGGTGACTGCGCACTTGCGATGTGGGGCATACAGGCTTTTTGTTGAGGTATTGCGTAGATCTTATGTCGAAAAATCCTTAAAAAAGAAAAAATGATGGTTTTGAGTAGTTATTGGCCTCAAAATTCTCCTCATTGAGGGTTCAACACATGATTTCGAACAAAACCATCAACGCCATGGATGTGTGCGTCATCATCGCCGCACATCAACACTTGGGCAGGGTCTCCACCACCGAGCTGTCGCAGCGCCTGCAGTTGTCGATCTCTAACCTCGAGAGTATCCTCAAGCCGCTCAAAGACCAACACATCGTGTCGGCCCGCAAAGGCCCGGGGGGCGGCTACGAAATCCGGGGC
>JBIKHW010000037.1:0-15783 GCA_044361935.1 Limnohabitans sp.
TGTTTGACGGCAGCGCTGCGGGTCTGGTGGACGCCGACGCCAACAGCGCCTGCGTGGCCCCGGTGCTGCTCGGCACCGAATCGCCCATGACGGCCCAAGTGCTGCACGCGGTCGAGGTGTTCGGCCCCGTGTCCACCCTGATGCCTTACGACAGCATCGACGAGGCCTACGCCATGATCCGCCGAGGCGAAGGCTCGCTGGTGTGCTCGGTTTATAGCGAAGACCCCGCCTTCACGGCTCAGGCCACGGTCGAGCTGGCCAGCAGCCATGGCCGTGTGCACGCCATTTCGCCCGACGTAGCCGCCCTGCACAGCGGCCACGGCAACGTGATGCCCATGAGCCTGCACGGCGGGCCGGGTCGCGCCGGTGGCGGCGAAGAGTTAGGGGGCCTCAGGGCGCTCAACTTCTACCACCGCCGCACAGCGGTGCAAGGCAGTTCGCTGGTACTGGACCAGCTGGCCGCGCAAGGCACCGCCTTGTCCTTGTAAACCCCCTTCACAAGCCACCCACATTCCAACAACATCAGAGACATCCGAGGAGACAAACCTGACACGCCCCGTGACCGCCCCCAGCACCGACTTCAACTTTGCCCAACACCTGATCGCCACCAACGCGGGGCGCGCCGCCAAAACCGCGTTGATCGACGATGTGGGCTGTTTGACCTATGGTGAGTTGACAGAACAGATCCGCCGTTTTGCAGGCGGTCTGCAGGCCATGGGCATCAGGCGCGAAGAGCGCGTGCTCTTGCTCATGCAAGACAGCAGCGACTGGGTGGTGGCCTTTTTGGGCGCGCTGTATGCGGGTGTGGTGCCGGTGGCCGTGAACACCTTGCTCACGGCCGAAGACTACGCCTTCATGCTCAGCAACAGCCGCGCCCAAGCCGCTTTGGTGTCCAGCGCCCTGCTACCCACCTTGCAAGCCGCCTTGGACTTGGGCAAGACCGAAGTTAAGCATGTGGTGGTGTCTCGCCCTCAAGCGGCCTTGGCGCAGGGCCAATTCAACATGGCCGACTTTGTGGCCCAAAACAACCCCGTGCTGCCCGCCCAGACGCTGGCCGATGAACCTGCCTTCTGGCTTTATTCCTCGGGCTCCACCGGCAAGCCCAAGGGCACGGTGCACAGCCAAGGCAACCTGTACTGGACCGCCGAGTTGTATGGCCTAGGCGTGCTGAACCTGCAGGAAAGCGACACCGTGTTCTCGGCGGCCAAGCTGTTCTTCGCCTACGGTTTGGGCAACGCGCTCACCTTTCCCCTGAGCGTGGGGGCCACGGTGGTGCTGATGGCCGAGCGCCCCACCCCGCAAGCCACTTTCAAGCGATTGGTCGACCACCAGCCCACGGTGTTTTATGGCGCACCCACCGGTTATGGCGGCATGCTGGCCAACCCCGAACTGCCCGCCAAGCGCCAAGTCGCGCTGCGCCTGTGCTCTTCGGCTGGTGAGGCCTTGCCGCGCGACATCGCCGAGCGCTGGTCTGCCCACTTTGGCTGCGACATCATCGACGGCATTGGCTCCACCGAAATGCTGCACGTCTTCTTGTCCAACCGACCCGGCGATGTGCGTTATGGCACCACTGGCAAACCGGTGCCCGGCTACGAAGTGCAGTTGCGCCATGAAGACGGCAGCGTGGTCACCGGCCACGACGAAATCGGCGACCTTTACATCCAGGGCCCCAGCAGCGCCTTGATGTACTGGAACAACCGCGACAAAACCCGCGACACCTTCCAGGGCGTGTGGACCAAGAGCGGCGACAAATACACCCGCGATGCCGATGGCTACTACACCTATGCCGGGCGCAACGACGACATGCTCAAGGTCAGCGGCATCTACGTCTCGCCTTTTGAAGTGGAGTCCACCCTGGTGCAACACCCGGCCATATTGGAAGCGGCCGTGATCGGCAAGGAAGACACAGACGGCCTGACCAAGACCAAGGCATTCATCGTGCTCAAAGCTGGTCAGAGCCTGACCGAGGCCGAGGTCAAAGCCTTCGTGAAGGAGCGCCTGGCCCCTTACAAGTACCCGCGCTTCATCGACTTTGTGGCCGAGTTGCCCAAGACCGCAACGGGCAAGATCCAGCGCTTTCGATTGCGCGATCTGGAAAAGAACGCTCCCTGAAGCGGGCGTCGCCCAGGGCTCAGGCTTTGGGCAGTGGCGTCCTTATCATGCCTTACCACGGTCAGCGCACCGTGACTTTTTGAGGCTCTCACACGGCTGCGAGCCTGGTTTTTTCGTGACACCTGCCCGCATGAGTTCTGCTTCGCCCTTCACCACCAAAGACTACCTCGCAGCCTTGGGCGTGATCGCCATTTGGGGCACCAACTTTGTGGCCATGAAGTTCGGCCTGCAAGACTTCACACCTTTGCAGCTGGGCGCAGGTCGTTACATGGCGGCTGCTTTAACGCTGCTGCTGCTCATCCGCCCGCCTGCCATCCCTTGGCAGTGGGTGGTGTTGTATGGCTTGTGCCAGGGCCTGGGGCAGTTCGGCTTGCTGTTCCTGGCGCTCAAGGTGGGCATGACCGCATCCCTGGCCTCGGTGCTGATGCAAACCCAGGTGTTTTTCACGGCGCTGTTCGGCCTGGTCCTGTTGCAAGAAAAACTGGCCCGCCACCAAAAGTACAGCCTTGGCCTGGGCGGCCTGGCGTTGACCTGCTTTGGTTTGGGCATCCTGGCGGGCTCATCGGTGGGCGTGACTTGGGCGGGACTGGCCCTGAACCTGGCTGCTGCGGCCATGTGGGCTGCGTCCAACATCGTCGCACGCCAAGCGCAGCAGGCCTGCAGGCCAGGCCAAAGCCTGGACCCGGTGGCCTTTGTGGTGTGGAGTTCGGCCTTGCCCATCTTGCCCTTCATGCTGCTGAGCTGGCAACTGGACCCGGCTTTGAGCTGGGCGCATCTGGCACAAGTGAGCTGGCTCAGCTGGGCCAGTGTGCTGTACCTGGGCTGGTTTGCAACCGTGATCGCTTACGCCTTGTGGACAGGTCTGCTCAAACGCCACCCGGCCAACCAGGTGGCGCCTTTGAGTCTGGGGGTGCCGGTGGTCGGCCTGGCTGCAGGCGCTTTCGCTTTGCAAGAGGTCATCACCACTTGGCAGTGGGCGGGCATATTGCTGACTTTGCTGGCTTTGTTGGTGAATTTCAGGCCGGGCATCCTGCCCAAGGCCGCGCCCTGAATGAGCTCGGGCGCCCCACACGCGCAAGTCTGATCGGGCGGGCTAGCCCTCAGGCGGCCAATGACCGCTCAGCGACTGGCCGATCAACTCGACAAACCAGGCCGCCGCCGGGGACAAGCTGCGCTGGCGGTGGTGAACCACAGAAATGCCCACCGGCTGGGCCTGTGCGTACTGCACGTGGCGCAAGACCTGCACACGCCCTTGTGTCAAACAGCTGTGCATGCCCTCGTGCGTAGCCAGCAACACATGGTCACTGGCAGCCACCACGGCTTGAAGAACATGGATTTCGTCGCAAATCAGGGCCATGGGCAAGGCCTGCACATCCTCGATGGCGTACAAAGCGCACAGGTTTTCCTGGGCCTTGCGCGGCAACTGGGGGCCCATCAAACCATAGGTCCGAAAAGCCGCCAACTGCCTGACCGCGCCCATCGCCAACAAGGGATGCCCCGTTCGGACAAAAAAAGCAAACCGCTGGCTGGGCAAGGCTTGAATCTGAAAATCCTGCGGGGGCGGCAAGCTCTGGGTCAGGGCCACCACAAAATCGAGTTCATGGCGTTCGAGCTTGCCCAACAACCTCTTCCAGCTGCCAATGTCCACCTGGACTTTGAGCCCCGGACGCTCGCGGGCCTGGTGGATCAAGACCCCCGTCAAAAAAGCCGCGGCCGGAAAAACCCCGACCCCGAAGTTGACCTGCCCGGTCTGCACGCCGCGCAACTGGTCTGCTTCATTTTTGAGGTTCTGCGCATCCCCCAAGAGACGGTTGGCCCGCTGCACCACGAGTTGGCCCGCATCGGTGAGGCTGACCCCCTCATGGGATCGGTTGAGCAACGCCAAACCCAAAGTGCTCTCCAGCGTCTGGATACTGCGGGTCAACGCCGGGGGTGTCAGGTGCAAGCGCTGGGCAGCCTTCAAGAACGAGTGCTCTTGCGCGATGACGACCAAGTGTTCCAAGCGTTTCAGGTTCAACATAAAAAATAGTCAATTCAAACATATTATTTTGCAATTGTTTTTAACACCGCAAGCCCCTAAGCTGAGCGTTGATGCGCTGCAGGTGACAGCCCACGGCTTTGATCACGGCGTCCTTGGCCAGCCATCCAAACACCACAACAGGAGACAAAAATGAACTTTCACAAGAACGAATCGCTGCAACCAGTTCGCCGGAAATTGACGGCCCTGATGCTCTTGGCCTGGGGGGTGAGCAGTGCACCAGCCATGGCGCAGGAGCCTCAGTGGCCCACACCCGGCAAACCCGTGCGCATCGTGGTGCCGTTCCCAGCCGGCTCTGGTTCTGATGGGCTGGCACGGACGATTGCGCGCAAATTGAGTGAAGACACCGGCGGCAACTTTGTCGTGGACAACAAGCCCGGCGCGGGAACGCTGATCGGTGCACAGGACGTGGCACGCGCGGCCAACGACGGTCACACCCTGCTGTACACCATCGTGGTCACCCACACCCAGAACCCGCATCTGTACAGCAAACTGCCCTACGACCCGTTCAAGGACTTCACGCCCATCACCCAGGTGGCCCGCTCGGCCACGGTGCTGGTAGTCAACAAGGAGTCGCCCTTCAATTCGGTGCGCGACATGCTCAACTTTGCGCGAAGTAATCCCGGCAAACTGAACTTTGCGTCGTTCAGTCAGGGCTCGACCTCGCACCTGAATGCCGAAATGCTGATGATGCGCAGCAACACCCAAATGGTGCATGTGCCTTACAAAGGCACGCCAGATGCCACACGCGCGCTGATGGCAGGCGATGTGCAGTTTTACTTTGACGGCACCGCCACCGCTGTGGAAGGTGCCAAAGCCGGTCGATTCAAGCTCCTGGCGGTTGCCGCCGACAAACGCTTGAGTGTCCTTCCCGACTTGCCCACCATGACGGAGGCTGGCGTGGAAGGCATAGACATCGTCGGTTGGCAAGGCTTCTTTGCGCCCGGCAACATGTCACCTGCATTGAGCAAAAAAATCTCGGATGCCATGGGCCGCGCTTTGAAGTCGACCGAGGTCAGCCAAATGATTACCAACCAAGGCAATGAAGTCAGCGGCGCTGGACCTGAAGAGTTTGCGCGCATCGTCAAACGCGACCATGAACGCTGGGGCGCCGTCATCAAGCGCCTGAACATCAAGCTTGACTGAACCCCCACACACAAGGACAACACCATGCACGATCTCGTGATTCGCGGCGGTAGCCTCATTGACGGCACCGGCGCAAGCGCCCAAGCCGGTGACATCGCCATTGACCAAGGCGTCATCAGCCAGGTGGGTGGCAAAGCAGGCCCGGCCCGCCGCACCCTCGACGCCCAAGGTGCCCTCGTCACACCCGGCTGGATCGACATCCATACCCACTACGACGGCCAGGCCACCTGGGACCCCTACCTCTCGCCCTCCACGGCGCACGGCGTGACCAGTGTCGTCATGGGCAACTGCGGCATGGGTTTTGCCCCGGTCAAGCCCGACAAACGCGACTGGCTGATCTCGGTCATGGAAGGCGTGGAAGACATCCCTGGCGCGGTGCTCTCTGAAGGCCTCCAGTGGGACTGGGAAAGCTTTCCCGAATACATGGATGCACTGGCGCGCCGCCCCAAGGCTCTGGACATCGCCACGCAAATTCCTCACTCGGCTGTTCGCGCCTATGTGATGGGCGAGCGCGGCATCCAGCACGACGAAACCACGCCAGACGACCTGTTCGAGATGTGCGGCATTGTGCGCGAAGCCCTGAAGGCCGGGGCTTTCGGCTTTTCTACCTCGCGCACTTTTTTGCACAAATACGATCATCGCAAATACCCTCCCGGCACCTTTGCCACGGGCGAAGAAATTTCCACGTTGGGCCAGGTGCTGGGCGAAGTGGGGCACGGCGTGTTCCAGATGACGTCCAACCACATCTCCATGCACCACGAGATCCCTTGGATGCGGAACCTGGCCCTCAAAAACAAGCTGCCCGTTCTCTTTAACCTGCAGCAGACCGACCCTGCGCCTGATTTGTGGAAAGACATTCTGGGCACCCTCAAAGATGCCCATGCGCAAAACATTCCCCTGTATGGCGGCGTTTGCGGACGGCCCGTGGGCCTGCTGTTTTCGTGGCACAGCAGCTTGCACCCCTTCATCGTGAGCCCGGTTTACCTGGAAATCGCCAAGCTGCCTTGGCCCGAGCGCATCAACCGACTGCGCCAGCCCGAGGTGCGTGAAGCCATCCTGACCGGCGAACGCCTGCGCACCGATGAGCGCATGCGCACCATGTTTGGCAACTTCCACAAAATTTACCGTCTGGCTGACAACCCGGACTACGAGCCCGAAGCCAGCGAAAGCGTTCAAGCCATGATGCAGGCCCAGGGCCGCAGCGGTCTGGAAGTGGTGTACGACCTGATGATGGAACGCGATGGCATGGCCATGCTCTATTACCCCAGCTTCAACTACTCGTACGGCAATCTGGACCACCTGCATGAATGGCTGCAGACCGATGTGACCGTCAACAGCCTGTCAGACGGAGGCGCGCACTGCAACTACATCTGCGACGTGAGCATGCCCACCTTCATGCTCACCCACTGGAGCCGTTCACGCACACGGGGCGGCACCTTTAGCGTGGAAGCCATGGTCAAGCGCCAAACGCAGGACACGGCCCGTATCTACGGCATGCACGACCGGGGCACGCTGCAAGTGGGCAAGAAGGCCGATATCAACATCATCGACTTCGACAAATTGCGCCTGTACGCCCCCGAGATGGTGTACGACCTGCCCGCAGGCGGACGCCGCCTGACCCAGCGCTGCGATGGCTACATCGCCACCTTGGTCGCGGGCGAGCCGATTTTTGAACACCAACAAGCCACCGGCGCTTTGCCGGGTCAGTTGATGCGGGCCGGCCAAAAAAGCTGACGCCGCCAGGCATCCGCAGCCCCCCAGTGCTGGCTTGCGCTGGGGGGGCGCCTACCCCAAAGATCAGTTCGGTGCGTCGCTATCCCCTGCATGCGGCACATTCAGCACCCGCTCCATTTCCTTTTGCAATGCAGCCTGCGACATGGGCTTGGACACATAGCCGTCTGCCCCCGCACCCAGAAAACGCTCACGATCGCCCGTCATGGCGTGGGCGGTGACCATCAAGACGCGGGTTCTTTGGCCTTGCTCGGCCTCTCGCTCGCGCAACAGCTTGAGGGCCGTGATGCCATCCATGACCGGCATCATCACGTCCATCAAGACCACGTCGAAGCGGTCTTTTTCCAACACATCCAGAGCCTGCAAACCATCACAGGCGGAGACGTAGCGGTAACCCATGCGCTGTAACATGATCTCGGCCAGCTTGCGGTTGATGTCGTGGTCTTCCACCAGCAAAACCGAAATCGGTTTTTGGTAAACCGGGGTCAAACTCAAGTCGGATGCTTGACCCGCTGCCGTGCTGGGGTCATCGGCATCCAAACTGGTTTTTTCGACCGGCAAAGTCACCGTGAAGCAAGCGCCCAAGTCAGGTTGCCCGTTGGCGCTGATTTCTCCACCCATCAAATGAACCAGCCTGCGGGTGATGGCCAGCCCCAGGCCCGTGCCCCCGAAAGAGCGCGTGACCGAACCATCGCCTTGGGTGAAGGGACTGAACAGTGCCGCCGTACGCGCTGGATCAAAACCAATGCCCGTGTCGGTGATGCTGATGCGCAGCACACAATGATCCGCGTCTTGGCCGGGTACGGCTTGCACGGCCACGGTGACCGCACCCACTTCGGTGAACTTGATGGCGTTGCCAATCAAATTGGTCAAGACCTGGCGCATGCGCACCGGGTCCATCCAGGCCCATTCGGGCACCGCCGATGCGATATCCAACTGCAAATCGATGTCCTTGACACGGGCCAGTTGCTCCAGCGAGCGGCTGGTGTCCCGGATCAATTGAGCCGGGCTGACCTTGAGCAGCTCCAGCTCCAGCGCCTGGGCTTCTATTTTCGAAAAATCCAGAATCTGA
This sequence comes from Limnohabitans sp., assembly GCA_044361935.1. Taxonomy (GTDB): domain Bacteria; phylum Pseudomonadota; class Gammaproteobacteria; order Burkholderiales; family Burkholderiaceae_C; genus Limnohabitans_A. Next base: position 8,100 of record JBIKHW010000037.1, read on the forward strand.
TTGATGATGTGGAGCAGGTGGTTGGCCGAGTCACGCGCCAAGGTCAGGTATTCCTTTTGCGCCGTTTTGTCCTGGGTGTCCATGGCCAACTCGGTCATGCCCACAATGCCGTTCATGGGGGTACGGATTTCATGGCTCATGTTGGCCAAGAATTCACCCCGCATGCGATTGTCCTGTTCGGCCTTTTCCTTGGCTTCGATGAGCATCCTTTGGGCATTTTCGATGGCCGTGAAGTCCTGCATCACCCCCACAAAATGCACTTCATCGTCCACCCGCATCTCACTGATGGTCAAGCGCAGTGAGAACATCCGGCCATCCTTGCAGCGACCATGGAGCACACGCGGTTGGTTGATGATCTTCTTTTCACCCGTGCGTTGGTAGGTCTGCATGTAATCGTCATGCCGCTGCCCATCTTTGGGGCCCATTAGCATGTCCACCTTCTGCCCGATGAGCTCCTCAGGGCTATACCCAAAAATGGCTTGTGTGGCGGCATTGCACTGGACGATCAAGCCATGGGCGTCGGCCACCACAATGGCTTCAGGCACCGACTTGAAAATGCTGTGCAACTTGCTTTCACTCAAACGCATTTGCCGCTCAATTTGCTTGCGTTCGTTGATTTCTTCGCTCAGCTGCTCGATCGCTGCACGCCGTTCGGTGGACAATTTGCGCGATGTGATCAGGGCTTGGCGGAATCGCCGCACAGTCAACCACACCAGCAACAGGCCCAAAAAAAGCACAGCCAAAAGGACCACAAAGGTGCGGTTGAGGATGCTGGTGCTGGTGATCTGCCACTGCGAGACGGGCAGCACCACCTCCAGAGCTCCTCGCACATCACCGGTTTTCCAATCGGTTCGGGGTGAGCTGGGGTAACTGTTGTGGCAAGCCACGCAACGCAGCGTCATCCGATCGGCCTGGGCGTAACGCAGCACCCGCTCGCCATTGAGTACCTCCTCGCGTACATAAGGCACATCTGGGTTTTGTTTCAGGTGTTGCAAAGCCTGGCGTTGAAAATCATCCAGTTGACGCTCTTGAACGCGCCAAGGGAAGGGCTTTTCGCTGTAAAGCCGCACCTGGGTACCCCCGTCGACCTTGGACAGGTAATGCCCCAAATCAAGCGTCAAAGTAGCGGGCAAAGGCAACGCGTTTTTCCGATTTTTGTAGTCGTGCGTGACATGAACCCCTGCCTCCATGGCGCGGGGCACGATTTCATCGGTGTAAAAATTGCGAAATTGCGTGAGGCTCACGGCATGGGCCTGCGCACTCTCAGTGGCGTATTGCCGAACCATCCGCTCGCTGGCTTGGTAGGTGTAGAGCACCACCCATAGGCAAATGCCCGCCAACACCAAGCCCAGCCACAACAAGGGCCAGCGCTGGAGCGCTTGACGAATCCAGAAAATGGGTAAAAGCAGGTGTTTCACATGACGCCTTTGATATTAGACGCATGATAACAACGAATACTTATGAACTATTTACGGTGAAACCCAGGGATACCACACCGCCCGGCTGATGGCCAGGGCGGCCCTATCTTGTAGCTCAGGTGTCCTTGCTGACCTTGATGGTCGGGAACTTGCTCGAAAAGTCCTTGGCCTTGGCCGCGATCTTGACCGCCACCTGCCGCGCCACAGCCTTGTAAATCTGGGCCACTTCACCATCCGGGTCGTAGACCACGGTGGGCTTGCCGCTGTCGGCCTGCAGGCGAATTTGCATGTCCAGCGGCAGTGCGCCCAGGTAGTCCATGCCGTATTCGGCGGCCATTTTCTTGCCGCCGTCGGCGCCAAAAATATGTTCCACATGGCCGCAGTTCGTGCAAACGTGCACCGCCATGTTCTCGACCAGACCCAAAATCGGCACGCCGACTTTCTCAAACATCTTCACGCCTTTTTTAGCGTCCAAGAGGGCAATGTCTTGCGGGGTGGTGACGATGACCGCGCCGGTCATGGGCACGCGCTGACTCAGCGTCAACTGGATGTCGCCCGTTCCGGGAGGCATGTCCACGATCAAATAGTCGAGTTCTTTCCAGTTGGTCTGACGCAGCAGCTGTTCCAAAGCCTGGGTGGCCATGGGGCCGCGCCAGATCATGGCCTCGTCGGGGTTGACGAGAAAACCGATCGACATGACTTGAACGCCATAGTTCTCCATGGGCTCCATGGTCTGGCCGTCTTCGCTCTCTGGGCGGCCCTCAATGCCCATCATCATGGGCTGGCTGGGGCCGTAAATGTCGGCGTCCAGCAAGCCCACTTTGGCTCCTTCTGCAGCCAGCGCCAGCGCCAGATTGACGGCGGTGGTGCTCTTGCCCACACCGCCCTTGCCCGAGGCCACGGCCACGATGTTTTTGACCTGCGGCAGCAGAGCCACACCGCGCTGGGCAGCGTGCGCCGTGATCTTGCTGGTCACGTTGGCAGACACGTTGGACACGCCTGCCACGCCCTTGGCGGCGGCAATCAGCGCTTGGCGAATGCCGGGAATCTGGCTCTTGGCCGGGTAACCCAGCTCCACGTCAAAAGAGACATCGCCGCCTTCAACTTGGAGGTTCTTGAGGGTTTTGGTCGAAACGAAATCTTTGCCCGTGTTCGGGTCAATCACGGCTTGCAGGGCCTGGAAGAGTTGTTCGGTGGTCGCCATGGTCACTTTCTAGAATGGGCCGAAGTTTACCGACAAGACAGCCTGCACACCCTAAAATCACCGATTCCCCCTACAAACTGTCCCACCATGTCTGCCCATAACGGTCTTCTAGAGGCGCCCCGCCAACTCTTCGTCACCACCGCCTTGCCGTATGCCAACGGCAATTTCCACATCGGCCACATCATGGAATACATCCAGGCCGACATCTGGGTGCGGTTCCAACGCATGATGGGCAGCCAGGTCAATTTTGTGGGTGCCGACGACACGCACGGTGCGCCCATCATGATTGCCGCCGAAAAGGCGGGCAAATCGCCCCAGCAGTTCGTGGCCGACATCGCAGCAGGCCGCAAGCCTTATCTGGACGGCTTTCACATCCAATTCGACAACTGGCACAGCACCGACGCGCCCGAAAACCATGAGCTGGCCCGCCAGATTTACCGCGATCTGCGCGACATTTCGGCTGCCGATGGTGGCTCGCTGATCGAGGTGCGCTCGGTTGAGCAGTTCTTTGACCCGCAAAAGAACATGTTCTTGCCCGACCGCTTCATCAAAGGCGAGTGCCCCAAGTGCCACGCCAAAGACCAGTACGGCGACAACTGCGAGAGCTGCGGCGCGGTCTACGCCCCCACCGACCTGATCAACCCCTTCTCGGCTCTGTCCGGCGCCAAGCCCGAACTCAAGACCTCGGAACACTTTTTCTTCAAGCTCTCCGACCCACGCTGCGTCGAGTTTTTGAGCCAGTGGACGCAAGACGGCAAGCTGCAACCCGAGGTGGCCAACAAGGTCAAAGAATGGTTTTCCGTGCGCACCAACCCGGACGGCACGACCAGCGAAGGCCTGGGCGACTGGGACATCTCGCGCGACGCGCCTTACTTTGGCATTGAGATCCCCGACGCACCGGGCAAGTACTTTTATGTGTGGCTGGACGCGCCGGTGGGTTACCTGGCTTCGCTCAAAAACCTGCTGGACAAGCGCGGTGAGGACTACAACGCCTACATGGCCAACCCGAATCTGGAACAGATCCACTTCATCGGCAAGGACATCGTGACTTTTCACACGCTGTTTTGGCCCGCCATGCTGCACTTTTCAGGCCGCAAGACGCCCGACAAGGTCAACGTGCACGGCTTTTTGACGGTGAACAATGGCGAAAAAATGAGCAAGAGCCGGGGCACGGGCCTGGACCCGCTCAAGTACCTGAGCCTGGGCATGAACCCTGAGTGGCTGCGTTACTACTTGGCCGCCAAGCTGTCGGCCCGCAACGAAGACATCGACTTCAACGCCGAAGACTTCATGGCGCGGGTGAACTCCGACCTGATCGGCAAGTTTGTGAACATCGCCTCGCGCTCGGCCGGTTTTATTGCCAAGCGGTTTGGCGGGCAACTCGGCCCCGTGAGCGCCGACGGCCAAGCTTTGCTCGCGACCTTGCAAGCCGCTGCGCCCACCATCGCCGCGCTCTACGACGAACGCGAATACGCCAAAGCCCTGCGCGAAATCATGCTGCTCACCGACAAGGTCAACAGCTATGTGGACCAAAACAAACCTTGGGACCTGGCCAAACAAGCAGGCCAAGACGCCCGCTTGCACGACGTGTGTACCACCTGCATCGAAGCCTTTCGCCTGCTCAGCCTGCAACTCAAACCGGTGTTGCCAGCCTTGGCCGCACAGGTCGAGGCCTTCTTGAACGTGACGCCCTTCACCTTTGACCAAGCGCAAAGCCTGCTGGGCGCAGGCCACACCATCAACGCCTACCAACATCTGATGCAACGCGTCACGCCGGAACAACTCGAAGCCCTGTTCGAGCCGCCTGCGGTGGTCGAAGAAAAGCTGATCCCTGGCGGCGAAGAGATCGCACCCACCATCGGCATCGACGACTTTGCCAAGGTGGACTTGCGCATTGCCCAGATCGTGAACTGCGAACCGGTCGAGGGTTCGGTCAAGTTGCTGCGCCTGACGTTGGACGTGGGCGAGGGGCGCATGCGCAATGTCTTCAGTGGCATCGCCAGCATGTACAAGCCCGAAGACCTGATTGGCCAACTGACGGTGATGGTGGCCAATTTGGCACCACGCAAGATGAAGTTTGGTGTGAGCGAGGGCATGGTGCTGGCCGCCAGCCACGCCGACGACAAGACCGACGCCGGCATTTACGTGCTCCACCCTTGGCCCGGCGCCAAGCCGGGCATGCGCATCCACTGACGCGATGGACCGCTGCACATGACCTTCCTTCAAACCGAGGAACGCGTGTGCAGCCAAGTCCCACGGGCTTTGTGTGAGGGCTTGCCGCATAATTTGGCGACAAGAATAAACACGAGACGCCCATGAACTGGATGCAGTCCACACATTTTTTTCGGCCCCGTTTGCTCGACAGCCTGCAAGGCTACAACCGGGAGCGCTTCACTCAGGATGTGGGCGCAGGCATCACCGTGGGGGTGGTGGCCCTGCCGCTGGCCATGGCCTTTGCCATCGCCTCCGGGCTCAAGCCCGAGGCGGGCCTGTTCACCGCCATCATTGCGGGCTTTCTGATCTCGGCTCTGGGCGGCACCCGGGTCCAAATCGGCGGCCCGGCTGGGGCCTTCATCGTGATCGTCTATGGCATCGTCGAGCGCTATGGCCTGGCGAACTTGATTTTGGCGACTGCCATGTCGGGCGTGCTGCTGTTTTTGATGGGGCTGTTTCGCCTGGGCTCGCTGATCCGATTCATCCCGGTGGCGGTGGTGATCGGTTTCACCAACGGCATAGCGGTGTTGATCATGCTGACGCAAATCAAGGATTTTCTGGGCCTGAAAGTGACCGCCATGCCAGCAGACTTTTTTGGCATCCTGAACACCCTGTGGCTGAACCTGCACACGGCCAACCTGGCCGCCTTGCTGCTGGCCTTGGTGTCCTTGTCGTTGGTTGTGGGCTGGTTGCGCGTGAGCCAACGCCTGACGGGCACCCGGCACCGCTGGGTCAGCATGGTCCCCGGCTCCATCGTGGCGCTGGTGTTTGCCACCCTGGTCACCTGGCTGCTGAATCTGCCGGTGGAGACGATTGGCAGCAAGTTTGGCGGCATCCCCTCGTCCATGCCTGGCTTGGTCTGGCCCGAGTTCAGCTGGGACAGCGCCCGCTTTTTGCTCATGCCGACTTTGACCTTGACGCTCTTGGGGGCGATTGAATCGCTGCTGTGCGCCCGCATTGCCGACGGCATGATTGGCGACCGTCACAACCCCAACCAGGAGCTGATGGCCCAAGGCGTGGCCAACTTTGTCACGCCGTTTTTTGGTGGCATGCCCGCCACCGGCACCATTGCCCGCACGGTGACCAACATCAAAAGCGGCGGCACCACCCCGATTTCGGGCATGGTGCATGCACTGACTTTGCTGGCCGTGGTGCTGGTGGCTGCGCCCTTGGCCGGGCACATTCCGCTGGCGGCGCTGGCCGCGATCTTGATGTTTGTCGCCTGGAACATGGGTGAATGGCGCGAATTCATGCACCTGCGCCAGTACCGCCTGCCCTACCGGATCACCTTGCTGGCGGTGTTTTTCCTCACCGTGGTGTTCGACCTGACGGTGGCGGTTGAGGTGGGCCTGATCGCGGCTTGTCTGACGTTCATCTACCGCATCTCCAGCCTGAGCCGCTGGGAGGACGTAACCAGCCTTGAGCAGCCGGGCCTGGCTGGTTTCGAGCACCGGGTTCAAGCCTGGCGCCTGTACGGTGCCCTGTTTTTCGGGGCGGTCAAGCTGGTCGAGGCCATTGAGGACAAAATCAGCACCCCCACACTGGTGCTGGACCTCAAAAACGTGATCTACATCGACTCCTCGGGCGCGGACGCGCTGATGAATCTGATCGAGACCTGCCGCAAAAAACAGGTGCAGCTGATCGTGTGCGGCCTAAACCACCAGCCGCTGGACATGGCCCAGCGCAGTGGCCTGATGGCGCACCTGAAAGAGCACCTGCAGCCAGACCTCAGCAGCAGCCTGGCCCTGGCCGTCAGCCTGAGCGCAGACCCAGCCCGTTAAAATGGCTTTTATAAGGTTTTGGGAGGCTTCTAGGACCACCAAAACCCTTTTTTTTCCATTGCACAGATTGCCCGCCATGTCCTTTTTTCGCCGCCCCGATTACAGCTCTGACACCTCCCAGTTCATCGACCAGCTCAAGGCCCAGCGCCCCGAGATCGAGGCTGAACAGCGCCAAGGCCGCGGCCTGCTGTGGGACAAGCCAATTGACCGCGACATTCAGGCCGAATTCAAGCAAGGCCGCGTAGCGCAAAAGCCTTACGTTTATCAAACCAAGTCCTGAACGGCATTGGCTCAAGCCCTGACTTTTTTCCTGCCCGACTGTTCAGGCCCCAACACCCTGTGAGCACCGCCCCTCCCCAGCCTGAGCCCCTGCAGCTGGCCGAAGCTTCGGCCAGCGCGGTCATGCCTGCGGTGGTCGACCAGGTGGCGCTGGCACGTTTGTATGGCGAGCCGCTGTTTGCCATGCCCAGCGACCTGTACATCCCACCGGATGCGCTGGAGGTGTTTCTGGAGGCTTTTGAAGGCCCGCTGGACTTGCTGCTCTACTTGATCCGCAAACAAAACTTCAACATCCTCGACATTCCCATGGCGGGCGTGACACGCCAGTACCTGAGTTATGTGGAGGAAATCCGCCAGCGCAACCTGGAGCTGGCCGCCGAATACCTGCTCATGGCGGCCATGCTCATCGAGATCAAGTCGCGCATGCTGCTGCCCCCGAAAAAAGTGGCCGAAGGCGAAGAGGCCGAAGACCCACGGGCCGAATTGGTGCGCCGCCTGCTTGAATACGAGCAGATGAAACTGGCGTCCATGCAACTGAATGTGATCCCGCAATACGGCCGCGATTTTTTGCAGGCCCAGGTCTTCATCGAGCAGAGCCTGCAGCCGCGCTTTCCCGATGTCAGCATGGACGAGCTGCAATTGGCTTGGCGCGACATCCTCAAACGCGCCAACCTGGTGCAGCACCACAAGATCAGCCGCGAAGAGCTCAGCGTGCGCGAACACATGAGCATCGTGCTCAAGCACCTGCAAGGGCGCAAGTTTGTGGAGTTTGAACACCTGTTCGACCC